>CAZGBW010000245.1:0-4789 GCA_964523995.1 uncultured Victivallales bacterium
AGAACGGATTGAACACGCGCTCCCGTATCTCCGCCAGTATGCCGGGGCCGTTGTCTTCAACCGTCAGACGCAGCCTGCGGCAGGAAATGGAGTGATCAGTGATCACTGCTGACGGTTCACTGTTCACTACATCCCGCGCGCTGACGACGATCTTCTTCCCGCCCGCCAAGCGCTTGCCCTGCATAGCCTCTGGCAGCGCTGGGGCCAGCATCGGGCGTCCAGCGTCAAGCGCCCGGTCTTCCCCCCACGCCTCCATCGCATTCGTAAGCAGGGCCGCCAGAACCTGGCCGATCTGGCTACGACGACATGACACCGCCGGCAGGTCCGCAGGAATGTTGCACGTTAATTCGATACCGAGATCTTGCGCTGCCTTCATACTCTGGGGCAGTACGGAGCCGACCAGGTCCGCCGCCGTGGCGGGTGCAACCGGCTGCACCTCCTGTTGATGCGTGAAGCTCAGTAAACCGTGCGTCATCGTGGCCACCCTCTGGCTTTCCGCGAGAATCTCGTCGGCAAACCCGGCCAAACTGGCATTATCCACCGCCCTGTCCTTGATGAGTTGGGCGAAGTTCATGATCCCCATGATCGGGTTGTTGACTTCATGGGCCATGCCGCGCGCCAAGGTGCCGATCGAGGTGAGCGTGTGTTGCTGGCGCAGGGCGGATTCCATCGCCACCCGCTCCGAAATGTCGACAAAGCTGTCGAGAACATAGGACTGGCCATTCCAGGTCATGACGGTGGCTGTTTTGAGAATCGGGATTTTGCGGCCATCGGCGGTGAGCAGCACCCGTTCACGGTTTTCCATCGGCTGGCCCAGGTCGCAGATGGGGCATTGGCCCTTTTCGGCGGGGCAGATGAACTGGTGGCAAACCTTGCCGACTATGGCTTCGCGCGGTGCGCCGATGATTCGCGCGGCAGTGCGGTTGACATCGACGATTTTGCGGCTGTCGACGGAGACGATGATGAAGCCCGTCTGGCTCGTCTCGAGGATCGCCTGCTTCCACGCTTGCTGTTCGCTCAAGACGATCTCGGCCTGCTTGCGCGCGGTAATGTCGCGGACCGTGGCCAGCAGCACGATTTTCCCGCGGTATTCCATGCGACTGAGCAGCACTTCGGCGGGAAAGATCGTGCCGTCTGTTCTCTGGTAAGTCCATTCGAAGGACTGCTCCCCCGTGGCGAATGCCGCGTCAATGCGCTTCCCTGCCGCCTCGCGCGAGTTCCGCCCGTCCGGCTGCGTCGGCGGGGACCAGTCGGCGGGATGCGTCGAAACGAATGCGTCCCGCGACGGGCAGCCGAACATCTGCAGGGTCGCCGGGTTGCAGTTGAGGAATCCGCTTTTGTCCTCTAGCATGTTCGCATCATGAGAGGCATCGAAGAGGGTTCGATACTCCTCCTCGGAGGCCGCCAGGCGCTGTTTCTCCAGGGCACCGCGACGCTGCACCTGCAAGGACACGCCCAGGATAATCAGGATCAGCGCCGTTACTGAAACCGGTGCCACGCAGTGCTCCGCAATACCGCGGTTCCAGGCGCGAGCATCAACGTCCATGCCCAGCACGGCGATCAGCATCCTCGTCCGGGGATCGAGAAGAGGCACAAGGGCGCTCACCCATACGCCCCATCGGTCTGTCTCCGGGCCAACCGTGGCGGACTGCCGCGTGGTGAAAACGCGTAAAGACCCGTCCGATATCTCGTCGTACGTCTGTCCTGGAGGTGAGTAATCCTTGGACTCGGACGGCTCGGAGTCCACGAAAATATAGATGCTCTTGTCCGGCCGCTGGCCCATCAGGTAGATGAAGCGGCACGACGGATTGACGGAGCGAATGAGCGTGAGCTGCTCCTTGAGGCGCTGGTAGTCCGCGCTGGCCAAGTCGGTCTCCGCCCCGGACAGGGTCATGACTCGCGCTGTATTCACCGCCTGCGCGACCATGCCGGCTTCGGTAAGCAACTGCGTCCGCATCACGCGGTCCGCCAGCCGCGCGGTCCGCCACGTGGCGATGCCGCCGAGTGCCAGGACTAAGGCGAGGAGGGTCAATGCCGAGCGCGGAACGCGGAACGCGGAGCGCGGAGCAGTGTCCTCAGTATTCAGCATAAATTCTTCCTCCGTTCCGCGTTCACTTGCCCCTCTCTTCCGCATTCCGCATTCCGACTTCCGCATTCGAATGTTCCGCGTTCCTCCCTAGCGGCAGGCTGAACCTGAACGTCGTCCCCTCCCCCTCCACGCTATCGAAGGAGAGCTGGCCCGCGTGTCGGTTGACGACCGAGGAATACACGAACGAGAGTCCGTCGCCGATGCCCTGGCCGACTTCCTTGGTTGTAAAGAACGGATCGAAAACGCGACTCCGGATCGCCTCCGGGATGCCGGTGCCGTTATCGCCGACCGTGACCACCGCGCCTTCCGCCTCGCGACCGGTTGTGATCAGGATGCGTCCGGTTATCCCGCCCTCGCGTTTCGCCTTGGCGGCCAATGCCTCGGCGGCGTTCAGAATCAGGTTGATCAACACGCGCTTGATCTCGGCGGCGACGCAAGGCACGCGGGGCAGATCCGGATCGAGATGGGTTTCGATCGAGGCCGAGTGCTTCCACTGGTTATTTGTCAGGGCGATGGTCGCCTCGATGGTCGCGTTGATGTCGAGAAGCGTCCTTTCGTCTTGCTCCCCGGCATCGGCGAATGCACGGATCGCGCTGACGATTCTGGCGATCCGGCTGATTCCCTGCTGGGTCTGCTCAATCGCCGTCGCCGTTTCCTTGCGCAGAAACGCCAGGTTGGATTCCGGGCCGCCAACGCTGATCGCGTCCGGTGGCAGTCCGGTCCCGGCGGCGCGCAGGAGGCCGTCGCAGGCGGTCTTGAGAAACTGGACGTTATTGCTGATGAACTGAAGCGGCGTGTTGATCTCATGCGCGATGCCGGTGGCCAGGGTGCCAAGCGATTCCATCTTCCGCGCCTGGAACAATTGCTCCTCCATCGCGCTCTTCTGCGCTTCCACGGTCTCGATCCTTCCCTTTAGCCGGGTCAGGATGAGGTTCATGGAGGATTCGATGGCGGTAATATCATCCTCGTTCTTGAAGAGGCTTATCCGGTCGGGCAACTCGCCGCTGACAATGTTCTGGACATAGGCGCGCAGCTTGATGACCGTGGCAGGGTATTTGGCCAGAAGGAAATAACCAAGGATCATCGGGGCGACCACGCCAAAGAATGCCACGCACCAGGCCTGTGTATTCCCGCTGCCGACCCATCCGGCACCTCCGGCAAGGTGAAATAGCGCCAGCGCAGGCACGATCGAAACCAATACCACGGCAATCGCGAACTGCTGCCGGGCACCCAGCACGGCAAGCGACCACTTCGTGGCGTGCGGTTTCGGGCTGACGGGATCTTTCATATGCTTGCTCCTGGGACGGTGCTGTCGGACGGATCCTGCATGAACGCCTGCTCGCTGGTGTTCTCCAGTACCTGCCGCAATTTTCGAGTGAGTGCGTCGCGGCTGAATGGCTTCGAGATGAACTGCACGCCCTCATCCAGCACGCCTCGCTTGGCAATCAAGTCGGCCGTGTAACCGGACATGAACAGCACCTTGATGTCTGGCCTGTCCTCACGGATACGCTTCGCCAACTGGCGTCCGTCCATTCCGGGCATGACCACGTCGGTCAGCAATAGCTGGATGTCGCCCGGGGTCCGTCCGGCAATCACGAGGGCTTGTTCCGGGCTTTCCGCGGTAAGCACTTTGTAGTTGCTGGCTAACAGGAAAAGTCCGCAGGTCGTGCGCACCGAGGCGTCATCCTCAACCAGCAGGATGGTCTCCCCTTGTCCTCTAGGCGCTGCTGGCTTGCTGGTGACGGTTGTCGCCACGTTCTCGTCCGTAATCACGGGCAGATGGATCCTGAACGTCGTGCCCTTGCCGGGTTCACTATAGACGTTGATGAAGCCGTTGTTCTGCTTGACGATACCGTACACCGTGGCCAACCCCAGGCCGGTGCCCTTGCCGACACCCTTGGTGGTGAAGAACGGCTCGAATATCTGCGCCAGTGTCGCCTTGTCCATGCCGCAACCATTGTCGCTGACCGCCAGGATGGCATACGTGCCGGGAATGGCTTCCGGGTGAATGGCACAGTATTCCGCATCGATGGTGGTGCTTCCGGTTTCCAAGACGACTTCGCCGACGCCGCCAATGGCATCCCGCGCGTTGACGCACAGGTTGGCGAGGATCTGGTCCACCTGCGACGGGTCGAGTTTAACCATCCGCAGGTCTGCGCCGGGCTTCCAGGTCAGCTTGATATCCTCGCCAATCAGCCGCCGCAGCAGTTTGAGCATGCCGGCTACGGCATCATTGAGGTCCAGGGCAATCGGGGCGATGGTCTGCTTGCGGGCGAAGGCCAGGAGCTGCCGGGTGATCTCGGCCGACCGCTGGGCACCACTGACGATTTCTGTAAGATATTCCTGGATCGGATGGCCGGCCTCGACTTTCTCCCGGCACAATTCGGTATAGCCCATGATACCCATCAGTAGATTATTGAAGTCGTGCGCCACACCGCCGGCGAGGCGACCGACTGATTCCATCTTCTGGGCTTGCTGGAGCTGTTCTTCGAGTTGGACCTCGCGGGTGACATCGCGCTTGACGGCGACGTAGTTGACGATCTTACCCAAGCCGTCAAGGATAGGCGAAATGGTCGAGTCCTCCTCGTACAACGTTCCGTCCTTATGCTTGTTGATCATGTGACCTCTCCACGTCTCGCCAGCGGCCAGCATCGCCCACATCCGACGATAGAACGCCGCATCCTGCTTGCCGCTCTTGAG
>CAZGBW010000246.1:0-4779 GCA_964523995.1 uncultured Victivallales bacterium
CGGGTGGAGTATGCCCTTTTCTGCTTCTGGGGGCATGTTTTCACGATACTGCCCTACCGGGCGGCCCTGGCGGTTGGATGGGGGGTGGCCTGGATCGGGCATTATCTGCTGCGCTACCGGGTGGACATGGTGCATGGGCGGATCCGCGGGGTGTTCCCGGCATTGGAGCGGCGGAAGGTCCGGCGGATCGCCTGGCTTAGCTGGCGCAATTTCGTGTTCAACATGGTGGATACCTTCCGGTTGCGACGCATCAACGACGCCTGGATGCGGCGGTACATCGTGGATTACGAGAACACCGTCCGCCGGGTCCGCGAAAGTCTTTCGCATGGTGGCGGCGCGGTGGGGGTATCCCTTCACATGGGGTGCGCCGAAGTGCAGGCGGTCTGCCTGCAGCAGATGGGTGTCGATGTGTTCGTGATCACCGGGAAGCAGAAGAATCTGCTGGTGGATGACCGGTTGAACGCGATGCGCAAGGGGACCGGCATCGAATGCATCCCCAAGAGCGCGGGGTCTGCCCTGTTCAAGCAGGTGTTCCGCCGCTTGAAGCAAGGCGGCGTTCTCACCATGCTGGTGGATATCCGGCAGCCGGAGGGCGGGGTGGATGTTGATTTCCTTGGCGGCAAGGCCAGTGCGGTGCCTGGAATGGGGTTGTTCGCCAAGAAGTGCGATGTGCCTGCGATTCCCTCGATCATCTCGAGGGAGGGCTGGACGCGGCATCATCTGCGGATTTTCGAGCCGATCCTGCCAGACCCCGGCCTGGAGGTTGGCGAGGACGTGCAGAGGATGACGCAGCAGGTGTTCACGTTCTTCGAGAAGGCCATCCAGGAACGTCCCGAGCAGTGGTTCTGGTACAACAAGAACTGGATCCTGGCCCCGTTGCGGCAGAAGAAACCGCCAGTGCTCGAATCCGCGACAGGGGAGGCATCATGATCCGTCCATCGTTTCCTCCGGTAGTCCGCACGGTGATGGTGACCGGCTGCTCGTCCGGTATCGGATTGGCGACCGCCTTGATGCTGCGGACGCGTGGGTGGCGTGTGTTCCCGACGGCCCGGCGGCTTGAGGATCTCGAGCATCTCCGGGAGGCTGGTTTTCAGCCGGTCATGCTAGATCTCGGCAATCCCTCCTCGGTGGCCGAGGCGGTTGAGGATGTGATGACGCTGTGCGAGGGATCGCTCGGGGGATTGGTCAACAACGCCGGGGTGGCCCAGTTCGGGGCGGTTGAGGATCTGACGCGCGATGCCCTGCGGCGGCAGTTCGAGGTGAACACCTTCGGCGCCCAGGATCTGACCAACCGGCTGGTTCCCCTTTTCCGGGAGCAGGGGAGGGGCCGGATTGTGAACGTCAGCTCGGTATACGGAAGGGTCACCGCGCCGATGGTGGGCTGCTACTGCGCCTCGAAATATGCCATGGAAGCGCTTTCCGATGCCATGCGCATGGAACTGCGCACGGTGGGGATTGCCGTCTCGCTGATCGAGCCGGGGCCGATCCTCTCGCAGTTCAGGACCAACTCGGCCGATCACTCCGTGGCGGTCATTGACATGCGGGAGGGGCGCTTCGTCCGGCGCTATGCACGCCGGATGGAGAAGGCGAAAGCACCCCAGCTCCGGACGATGTTCACAAAGCCGCCGGAAGCGGTCGCTCTCAAGATCGCCCATGCGCTCGAGTCCCGCCGCCCTCGTTCCCGCTATTGCGTGACCCTGCCTGCCTACCTCGGCGCGTTCCTGCGCCGCTTCGCCCCCGACACCCTGCTCGACCTGATGCTCGCGAACAGTGCCCGCGCCTGACCCTGGCTATTTCACGATGAACGTGATGGCGTTGAACACCTGGTTGCGGACAAAGCCGACCTGGTAGGCGACGGCTCGAAGTTCGTGCGGCCCCGGTGCCAGGCTGCGGGGATCAAGCGTGAACCGGGTGCCCTCTCCCGCCGGGCGTCCGTCCACCAGATACATGAACCGGCTGTAATGCATGCCGGGAGACGCCTGGATCTGCAGGTCCACCTCCCGCGGACCATCCAGCGTCTCCCCGTCGCCGATGCTGGCGATCCGCAGCGATGCCGTTTGCGCCCAGGGGGTCGCCAGGGGTTCGCCGATGATCATCAGTTGCAGCGGCGAGCGGATCGACTGGTAGAAACTCTCGATCATGGTGCAACCCATGCGGTAGTGATTGAAAAACCGCGCATGCGGGAACTTGGTCCAGTAGGACATCGGTTCGCAGACGGTCCCTGCCGATCCGGTCGCGCCCGCCGCGATCCAGCGGCTCAGCTTGGTCTGGCTTGCATGGTCGAACATCGCCGCTGCACTCGTCAGGTGGTCCGCCATGGCCCCCGGCAGGTAGCGGCCGGCGGCGGCCGGCTCGACCGTTGGCTCTCCTGCCATGATGCCGAGGATGGCATCCGCCTCGCTTGGGAATCCGTTCGTCACGACGGCCTTGATCCCCATCTGGCGCAAGCTGGCGGCGGCCGGGCCGAATTGCCAGGCTCGGGTTTTCGCGCGGATATCGTCCCCGGTCACGAAATACACCGTGCCGTCCGGCCTGGTCCCGTCGGATGCCGCGCCACGTTCGAGCATGGCGATGACCTCGGCCGCAGTGTTGCCGCGGGGGCCGGTGTACCCGAGGGTCATGCTCGGGAGGGGCATGTCACCGCGCAGCAGCAGTCTTGCCGAATCGAGCGATTGTGGTCCGAAACCCTGCCCGCCCGGCTTGTCGGGGCCTGCGAACAGGGGCGAGGCGTAGGTTCCTCCGGATATATCCGCGGGGGATGGCATGTGGTTGCGGACGAAGGTCAACCCCTGGAGGGAAACCACCGGCGCGGAGTCGATCCGGAACGGGAAATGCGTGGAATACGCCCAGGCCAGGATGTGGCCGTCAATCCCGCGCTCCCGCATCGCCGCCTGTGCAGGAGCCCAGATTCTCGTGGTAAACGCCTCCGGCGACATGGATACATAATCGCCCTGCACGCTGTCGCCGAGATCAAGTTCGAGGAGATTGACCGATGGAATGTGCCGCAGCCGCGTATAGGCCCTGGCGACCGCCAGTGATTCCGGCTCGCGGGCATTCGCCAGCACCAGCACCTCGTGCGGGCCGATCGCCGGTGCCCGGCAGGGGATGAACAGCAGCGCGGCGGCAAGCATGACGCCAGGATGCATCCACTGTGATGGTCTTTTCATGGAACCGAGTCCGTCCGCATTCCGCTCTCCCGGGAACGGCACCGCATTGTTCTATCCCGCGCTCACCCGGTTGCTCAGGCGGCCGATCCGGTCAATATCCACCTCGACGGTATCTCCCTCGCGCAGGTAACGCGGGGGTTGGCGGGCCATGCCGACCCCGGAAGGGGTCCCCGTCAGGATCACGGTCCCCGGCAGCAGCGTCATGCCGGCCGACAGATGCGCGATAATCCGGGGAATGCTGAAGATCATGTCGGACGCCGGCTGATCCTGCATCAACTCGCCGTTGAGAAAGAGCCGGATCCTGCAGCGCTCGATATCCTGGACGCCGGTGGCCAGGTAGGGGCCGATCGGGCAGAAGGTGTCGAAAGACTTGCCGCGCGCCCATTGGCGGTCCATCCGGAGCTGCACATCCCGCGCGGATACATCATTGGCGCAGGTATAGCCCAGGACATAGTCCATCGCATCGGCCTCGGCAACCCGGCAGGCCGACCTGCCGATCACCACCGCCAGCTCCGCCTCGTAATCCACTTCGTGCGGATTGCAGGGGGCAAGCCGGATGGCGTCGCCATGGGCGGCCAGCGAGCTGGTGGCCTTGATAAACACCAAAGGATGATCCTGAATCTCGACATGGCGGCCGCTCTCCTTGCAATGGGCCGCATAATTGGCACCGATCGCGATGATGTTCGGCGGCTGCACCGGTGGCAGGAAGGCGGTGATGGCCGCTGCCGGAATGGTATCGCCCGTGGGCGTCGCCGTACCGTCCAGAAGACTCCCGGTCAAGATCTTCACATCACCGCGGTCATCCAGGCACCCCAGGGCACCATCGGGATACCGATCACTCTTGAATCGCAAATAGTGTTGGATCATCATCTTTGGCTACTGACTTGAGAAGCGCTCCATAATCGGCCGTGGTTGAGTCAACGCGTCAAGAATATAGCATAGCGTTGCGCCAATTCCAAGCGTTGTCAGTGTTCAGGGTTCAATACCCCCTTGTCTCCCCCGCCGGAATGATGCAACCGGGGGCTAAGCTGCCTCAATGGGGGGACAACGTCACCCGCGAAATCCGGTGCATCGGAAAGCTCTTACAGAGGGGTCTTTTGCAGAATCTGCGGGTAGGTGAAATGTCGGCTCCTCCGCAGAATCTGCGGGTAGGCAAAATTTCTGGTACACACTGATCAGGCCTGTTGGCGGAGATTTTGCGTGCGGTTGTCGCGTAGAATAGGCAGAATGATCTCGTATCGGGATTACTTGGGCTGTGGAGATCGACGAAGCGGAAAGGTCAGCCTGCGGGATGGTGCGTGGATGTCTTCCCGCCGCGTCCGGGGCTTGCGATCATCCGGCTGAGACCAGCATGTGCAGGTCAGACTTCTTCGCCCCGAGATTCCGTAGAAAGCGGGAAATGACCCTGTTCACGACTTTCTGGATTTGCACCGGATCCGTGGTTCCGAGCGGTATCTGGCCCCCGGCCATGGCCGAGTGGCCGCCACCGGTGCCGTCGGGGCTCACCAGCCGGTGCATCTGCCTGCCGGCATCACCCGAGAGATCCCACGTGCGCAGGGAAATCAGGAGTTCCCCCCCGTGCATGCCGATGCACAGGGCCCAGCAGGTCTCC
>CAZGBW010000247.1:0-4774 GCA_964523995.1 uncultured Victivallales bacterium
CGCATCGGGCGCACGGCACGTGCCGGTGCGGAGGGGGACGCCGTCTCCTTCTGCAGTGCGCGCGAGCGCGACTGGCTGCGCGGGATCGAGGCGCTGATCGGCAAGCCCGTGCCGGTGGACCGCCAGCACCGCTACCATTCCGAGACGGCACGTATGGCCACGGGTGCCGATGCGCGGCCCGAGCCGCGCAAGCCGCAGGGGGCGCGCCGCGCGGGCGGTGCGGGCTCCGCGCTTCGCGGGGCCTCGAAGCCGGGGACCGGGCGGCGGCCGGCACGGGAAAGCCGGGGACGGCGGTAGGCTGCGAGGACGGCAGGACGCGGGCTTTTGGCATTTACACGGCAAGACCGGCGGTTTACTATGACACGCGGGGATGGTTCATATCAAACTGCCGAAAGGAGCGGATCCAATGGAAAAACGAAGCGGGTTTACACTGATCGAGCTGATGATCGTGGTGATTATCATGGCGGCACTCGCGGGCATGGTGCTGCCCCGGCTGCTGGACCGTGCGGATGATGCGAAGATGAATATCTCGCAGGGGGAGATCGCGGCCATCACCACGGCGCTTAAATTCTACAAGCTGGACACCGGGCGGTTCCCCTCGGACGAGGATGGCGGCCTGAAGGCGCTGATGACCAAGCCGGGGTCCACGGAGAAGTGGAAAGGACCCTATCTCGAGAAGGAGGCCAAGGATCCCTGGGGGCGTCCCTACCAGTACAAACCGCGAGGTGAGCGTAACCGCAACGGGTTCGATCTCTGGTCCACCGGCCCGGATGAGGGCAATGCCGCCGATGACATCACCAACTGGGAACCCTAGACGGGGAGACTGGACGATGGACGGCAGGCATCCCTCGCGCGTTGGCTGGCAGGGTGGTGGCGGGTTCACGCTGATCGAGGTGCTGATCGCCGTGACGGTGCTGTCGGTCGGGATTGTGCTGATCCTGCAGGGCATGCACGCGGTGATGTACGCCTGGGAGGGTGGCGTCGCACGCATGCGGGGTGCCATGGAGGCGCAGGAGGCGCTAGCGCAGGTGGTTCTGGCGGCCGATGCCGGCGAAGCTCCCGATTCAAGCAGTGCAATCCTGGAGGTGGAGGATAATTTCGAGGGCCACGCCGGTCTTTACCGCGTCGTCTACAAGGGCGGCACCGCAACGGAGTCCTCCTTTCCCCTTGAAACACTGGTGTATGTACCGTCTGTAAGGGGGGAGAAGCCGTGAAACCCTGTCTTTCCGCACGAGGGTTCACACTGCTGGAGCTTCTGGTGACCCTGCTCATCCTGGGGACGGTGATGAGTGTCATCATGGCCTGTTTCGACGGCGGATTCCGGGTATACGAGCGGATAAGCCTGTTTGGGAGCGGCGAAATGAACGTTCATCTGGCCGGGGAGCAGATCCAGCAGGATCTCGGGAGTCCGATGATTCCCGGGAATGCTGTCTTCGACAAGGATCGTGTGGAGTTCCGGCGGATTGCCGACGGCGTCGAGGATCTTGTTTCCTACCACCCTGGGACGGCGGACAGGCCCGGTGGCCTGGTGCGTACCCAGTCGCGCCAGGGGGGTGATCAAACCGCGAACTCCGAAATCCTGCTAGGAGCGCCGTTCCGGGTCCTTTTCGAGTATGCGGGGACCAACCGGTCGGAAAACAGTCGGCAGGAACAATGGGCGGACGTCTGGACCGATACCACCAACCTGCCGCGCGCGGTCCGGATGCGGGTCCGGCCTGCTGATCCCGGTTCGGAGGAAATGGTGCGGACAATCCCGTTGCGGGGGCAGTGACTATGCGGACCGGTGCGAAAGAGGGGGTGAGCGGAAGCGTATTGATCCTGGCGCTCTGGGTGCTTTTCTCCCTGGCGGCGCTCACGATCGCCACGGCGTCCCGGGTGATGGCGGTCCTCTCGGCGGCAGAGCGTCTGGGGCAGCGGGCGCAGGCCAGGGCGCAGGGCTGGGCCGGGTCGGCCCTGGCGGTGGCCGTGATCAGCGAGGAGTTTGACAGGACCGCGGGCCAGGGAACGAACGCGGTATCCGGGATCGGCACGAACTCGCCAACCGGGATCGGGACGAATTCGGCTGCGGGCTGGGACGGCCTGCAGAGTCAATCCTTCAGCCGGGACGCCGACAAGTTCAACGTCATGTTTTCACGGGGTGGGCGCGATACCGTGATCAGCATCGGGTTTGAAACGTCCAATGCGGACGGGAAGTCGGTCACCAATTCCGGGGTGCTTGGGGAGGAGAGCCGTGTGAACCTGAACCTGGCGTCCTCCAACGTGCTGGCCGCGATCATCAGGAAGGCCGCGGAGATCGGGCCCGCTGACGCGGAGGTTCTTGCGGCGGCGATCCTGCATCGAAGGGGTGACCATGATGAGATGTTGACAGCAGGAACGGGAAACGGTTACTATTCACAGGAGAAAGCGCCGTCTCAGGGAGCGGGGAAGCCGCTGCGGACTCTGGAGGAGTTGCTGTTGATTCCGGGGGTGGATGCGGAGTTGGTGAAACGGCTTGAACCCTATGTGACGGTATACGGTTCGGGGCGTATCAACATCAACGCCGCATCGGTGGACATTTTGGAGGTGCTGGGTGGAGCATCAGCCGGGGGATTGCCCGCCGGGGGAGGCTCGGCGGCCTCGCTGGCGGACAAGATTGCGCGGTTTCGCGAGGCGGGCAACGCGTTCGAGAGGCCTGTCTATCTGGAGATACGGACGGCCTTGGAACAATTTGAGCCGTTGACGGGGGATGAGGGGGCTGTGCTTACGGCCATGGCAAGCGGGTTGGATGTGAAATCGACGGCGTTTGGTGGCACGGTGTATGCGGGGGAAGGTCCGGGGGCCAGGGAGGATGATGATCTGGCGCGGCTCGTTGATTTTGTGTGGGATACTGAGGAGCGCAGGTACGTAATGTGGCGGGAGTGGTAGGTGCTCGTCTCCGCCGGTGATCGGGAGCTGGAAATGGCAAAACGCGGCAAAGGCAGTCAGGTGCAGGGATGGGCGGGAGTGCCGTATGGCAAGGCGGTGCTGCTGGAAGTCAGCAGTGACTGGATCAAGCTGATCGAGGTATCCGGGGCACGGGGTGAGGTGACGCTTGTGCGTTCGCACCTGGAGCCGGTTACGCACGATACCCATGTTTCCGTGAGTTTGCGGAATGCGCTGGTCAATGGCAAGTTCAGCCATTTGCCTGTGATATCCTGTATCCCGCGGCAACTGGTGAACGTGCGGCTGCTGGAACTGCCTTCGACGGAGCCGGCGGAAATCCGGGACATGGTGGAACTGCAGGTGGGTCGCCAGACTCCGTATTCCCTGAACGAGATCCTCTCCGGCTACAAGATGATGGGGACGATCCGGGAGGCGACTTACACGCGGGTGTTGCTGGCGATTGTCCAGCGCAGTCTTGTGCGTGAACGTTTTTACGCGGTAGAAAGCTGCGGATATGCCGTGGAGCGGATGAGCATTTCCTCCGAGGGTGTCCTGAACTGGTTCCTGTACCACACGCGGGGCGACGCGCCGGAGCGGGTGAGTGCGCTGCTGGATGTGGATTCATTCTTCACCCACATGATTGTGATCCAGCATCGCAAGGTGATTTACACGAAGAGTATCCTCTGGGGTGCCAAGCAGACCGGCGAGGGGCTGGACGTGTTTGTGCAGCGGGTCAAGGAGGCCTTCCAGTCCTGTCAGGAGTCCCTGAGGGGGACGGCGGTCGAGTCGCTGACGGTTTCCGGGGCGGGGGTTCGCCTGGAGGGCGTTGAGGAGGTGCTGGGAACCGCGCTCTCCCTGCCCTGCAAGAAGGCGGACTGCCTGGCGGACCTGCGACCGGGACGCGAGCGTGAGGCGTTGCGCGATGATCTTTATGCGACGGCGTCGGTAACGGCTCTCGTCGGGATGGCATTGGCGCCGAATCTGCTGGATTTTGACTTTGTGCCGGATGTGGTGCGGATGCGCGAGCAGATCCGGACGCAGGCCCGGCGCTGGTCGGTGGCGGCTGGATTCCTGATGACCGCGATGGTCTCGGCCTCGCTTTACGGAATGCTGGCGGCAGGGTACCGGTTTGATGCCCTGGGGACGATCAAGTCGCAAGCGGACGGACTTCAGAACCGGGTTGTCCGGGTTGAACGCATGCTGGAGGTCATTCGCGCGACGCAGGAGCGCCTGGATTCGCGGTTCCTGCCGGAGCACCTGCTGCCGGTGATTCATCGTTCCATCCCCGAGGGGGTTTACCTGGATACGCTGGATCTGGATATCGGGCGTTCGCGTTTCACGATCGGGGGGGTTGCCCCCCAGCGCCGGGACATTCGCGAATTGATCCGGATGCTGGAGGAAAGCCCGTATTTCACGGGTGTTGAAGAGGGCGGACGCACGGCGATGGATCGCAATGAGCGTGTGACGTTCCAGGTGGTCGGCCGGTTTAAGGAGGAGCAGCCGCGATGATCGAGAAAGTTGCACAATTGCCGGGTCGGGAAAAGGCAGGGTTGGCGCTAGCGCTGGTGCTGGTCGTCCTGTATATCGTGGATATTACCGTGGCCAAGCCGCTGGTTCGCCGGTTGCGGAAACTGGATGTGGAGATCACCGTTGAAGAGAAGCGCCTGAACCACAACAGGAAAGTGGTCAGCTTCGAGGATTCCGTGCAGACGCAGTACGGGGCGGTCAAGGATCTGATCGGCGTCTCGGGAACGGAGCAGGAAACGACCGAGACCTTCAAGAACGAGATTGACGAGATGGCGCAGCGGTGCGGGGTCCGGTTGAAATCCATGCGGCATCTCACGCCGGAGCGCACGGCGTTCCTGATCACGTA
>CAZGBW010000248.1:0-2046 GCA_964523995.1 uncultured Victivallales bacterium
ATGGACCGCGATTCGTACGGTAATGTGCAGGTTTCGCGTATTGAAACCGAGAAGCTCCTGATTGACCTGGTGACCTGTCGGCTTGCGGAGTGGAAAACGGCCGGCACGTATGTCGGTGACTTCAGCGCTCAGGCCCATTTTCTCGGTTATGAAGGCCGCTGTGCGGCACCGTCCAACTTTGATGCCAGCTATTGCTACAGCCTCGGGTGGACCGCGGTGGCGTTGATCGCCGCCGGGAAGACCGGGTATCTGGCCTGTGTCCGGAATCTGGCGGGGAGTGCCGCCGACTGGCAGCCGGGGGGGATCCCATTGGCATGGATGATGAACATCGAGCGGCGGCATGGAGCGGACAAACCGGTCATCCGCAAGGCACTCGTTGTGCTGGATGGGCTCCCGTTCCGGATGGTGGCCGAAAACCGTGAGCGCTGGCTGATGGATGACGAGTTCCGCTATCCAGGCCCGATCCAGTACTTTGGTCCGGACGGAATATGCAATGCTGTAACTGAAACGCTTCGTCTTGAGAGGACGTGACCGGTCGGCAGAGTGCGCGAGCACTGGCCGGTAAGTCAATTGCGCTTGCGGATGGGGCGGCTTGCGGGTAAGTTACGCGCATGAAATTTGCAATTGATGTGCAGTCGGCGGTGACGCAGAAGGCCGGGGTGGGGCGCTATACGCGGGAACTGGTTGATCATCTCGCCGCCGCCGTCGTCCCGCCGGACCAACTGGTGCTGAGCTACTTCGACTTCCGACGCGACGCCATCCCGTTCACCGTCCCGAATGCGGAGGTCCGTCCTGTCCGCTGGATTCCGGGACGCCTTGCCCAGTTTGCCTGGAAATCCATGCGCTTTCCCCCTTACGACTGGCTCACCGGGAAGGCCGACCTGTTCCATTTCCCCAATTTCATCATTCCGCCCCTGCGCCGGGGCAAGGCCGTTGTCACGATCCATGATCTTGCCTTTATGCGCTATCCCCAGTTTGCCGAAAACCGCAATGTGCAATTCCTGAACCGGAATATCCGCCACACCGCCGCCCGTGCGGATGCGGTGATCACGGTTTCCAAGTTCAGCGCGCAGGAGGTCGGTACCTATCTGGACGTGCCGCCGGAGCGGGTATTCCCGATCTACCACGGGATCGACAAGCGTTTCTGCCGTCCGGACGCGGAAACGCTGAAACAGTCACTGGCGGCCCTTGGTCTTGACCGGCCCTATCTGCTGACCGTCGGCACGATCGAGCCTCGCAAGAACATCCCGCACCTGATCCGTGTTTTTGAGATGATGAAGGATTTTGACGGCGACCTGGTCATCGCCGGTGGCAAGGGGTGGAAGTTCGAGCCTATTCTCGAGCGTATCCGCAATTCCCCGCGGGCCGCTTCCATCAAGTGCATTGGCTTTGCCAGCGATGAGGTTCTGCCCTCCCTCTACGCCGGTGCAACGGTGTTTCTCCTGGCATCGTTCTACGAGGGGTTCGGATTCCCCCCGGTGGAGTCCATGGCCTGTGGTACACCCGTGGTGTCCAGCACCGGGGGATCGCTCGAGGAAGTCCTCGGCGACGGCGCTGCCCTGCTGAACCAGTTCGATGAGGACCGGTGGACGGAAACCATCCGCAAGGTGATCCATGACAGCGAATACCGCGACGGCCTGGTCCAGCGCGGTCTCCGCCAGGCCTCCCTCTATACCTGGCAGGATACGGCCCGCAGGACGCTCGATGTCTACCGGCAGGTGGCTGCCCGATGAACATTGCCGTTGATGCCAGATGGATTTTCCCGGAAATCTCGGGTATTGGCAATTACACGCGTCAGCTCCTGCGCGAGTTTGCCCGGATGCCGTCGGATCACCGGATCATCGCGATCTTCAAGGATCCGGAAATCGAGGCCCGCACCATCGCCGAGAGTGCGCTTGCCGAGGCTCCGCACATGCGGACGCTCTGTATCCCCTGGGGGGTATTCGACGGACGTAGTCAGATTTTCCTGCCCCGTCTGCTGGCGCGTGAGCATGTCCGCATATTCCATTCCCCGAACTACATGATCCCGTATCGCGCGTTCCGGCG
>CAZGBW010000248.1:2146-4768 GCA_964523995.1 uncultured Victivallales bacterium
CTTTACGTTGGCCGTGCCGACCCCTACAAGAACATTGCCGTTCTTCTGCAGGCACTCGCCCGGCTTCGCCGTGATGATGGCATGAAGGTCACGCTCTGCATCGCCGGGTCCCCCGATCCACGCTACCCCGAACCCGCTGCCCTGGCGTGTGAACTTGGAATCGCCGATGCGGTCCGCTGGACGGGCTACCTGCCGGACGGCGCGCTGGTGGACCTATACCGCCAGTCCGATCTGCTGGTCCATCCCTCGCGCTATGAGGGGTTCGGCCTCCAGATCCTGGAAGCGATGGCCTGCGGTACCCCGGTTCTCAGCAGCAATGCCGGTTCACTGCCGGAAGTGGTCGGCACTGCCGGACGCATGGTCCCCCCCGATGATGTGGAGGCGTTCGTCCGCGAAATACGGACGATACTCACGACCCCGGCACTCGCCCGCCGGATGTCCGAGGCCGGGCGGGAGCAGGCGGCACGCTTTTCCTGGGCCGAGGCGGCGCGGCAGACCTACGCCGCTTATCTGCAAACCGACGCCACGCCGGAGGGATCCCTGTGAAGACGAGCGACGACATGCCTCCGTCCGCCTGCTGGCCCGCCTTGAGCGCCGCGCTCTGCCATGACTGGCTAAGCGGCATGCGCGGTGGCGAACGGGTGCTGGAAATGCTCTGCGACGGGTTTCCGTCCGCGCCGATCTACACCCTGCTTGCCAATCGCGCCGTCATCTCGGATACCATCACCCGTCATCCGATCCACACCTCCTGGCTGCAGCGGATTCCCACCATTGAAAAGCACTACCGCGCGCTTCTGCCGCTGTTTCCCGCCGCCATCCGGTCCCTGCGCCCCCCGCCGGAAACCGAGCTGCTCATCAGCACCAGCCATTGTGTCGCCAAAAGCATACGCACCAACCCGCATACGCGGCATCTCTGCTACTGCTTCACCCCGATGCGGTATGCCTGGACACTCTACGATGATTACATTGGCGGTGGGTGGGCCAAGGCGCTTGTCGCGCGTCCGTTGCTTGCCGGCCTGCGCCGCTGGGATCGCCGGACCGCCGACCGGGTAGACCACTTCGTCGCCATCAGCCACCATGTCCGCCAGCGCATCGAAGCCTTCTACGGGCGGGACGCGGATGTTGTCTACCCACCGGTGGACACCTGCCGCTGCACCCCTGGCCCGACGCCGGGCACGCGCGACTTCGACCTCATCGTGTCGGCGCTGGTGCCGTACAAGCGCATTGATCTGGCCATTGACGCCTATAACCAGCTTGGCTGGCCTCTGAAGATCGTCGGGGTCGGCGGCAAGCGCAAGGATCTCGAGGCTAGGGCGGGACGCAACATCACCTTCGAGGGGTGGCGCAGCGACGACGAGGTGCTTGAACTCTACCGCCATTGCCGCCTGCTTGTATTTCCGGGCGAAGAGGATTTCGGGATCGTGCCGCTGGAGGCGCAGGCCTGCGGGAAACCGGTGGTGGCCTATGGCAGGGGCGGGACGCTGGAGACGGTGCAGGACGGCGTGAGCGGTCTCTTTTTCGATCGGCAGACTCCGGAGTCCCTGGCGCAGGCGGTCGATGCTGCCGCTGCCCGCCGCTGGGATGCGGCCATCATCCGCCGGCATGCCGAGGCCTTCGGGACCCCGGTCTTTATCCGCGGGCTCTCCGCCTCGATCGCGAAATGCATCAACAGTCCCTCCCGGCGCTGATCCCGCCGTGCGAACCGGCGAGCTGGGACACGCTGAAGCGTGGACTACAAACGCCAAAAGCCGAGGAAATCCCCTGCTAGTCTTTGATCAGTAAAAAGAATAGGATTAGTATGGTTTGCGAGATAGGGAGAGTGGGTGGGGGGAGGTAAGGGGTAAGACGGAAGGCGTGAAACGAGAGGGGTGTTTATGCTGGTAGGGAACAGGGATAAAATTCGACTGGCCATGATTGGATGTACGTCGGGCAATGGGCATCCATATTCGTGGAGCGCCATGTTCAACGGCTATGACCGCGAGTTGATGACCAGGGAGTGCCCGTTCGCCGGCATCCCGGTATATCTGAACAAGGAGCCGGAGGAGACGCTCACCATCCCGGGCGCCAAAGTCACCCACATCTGCTGCACGGGCGACGGTGGGTTCACGGCGGAGCATGTGGCGAAGTGCGCGTTGATCCCGAATGTGGTGGCGCGTCCGACGGATGTCATCGGCCAGGTGGACGCGGTCATTGTCGCCACCGATATCGGTTCCGAGCATGTGGAGCGGTGCCGTCCGTTCGTCGAGGCCGGTCTGCCGGTGTTCGTGGACAAGCCGATGGTGGACAATGCGGCGGATCTGCGGGTTTTCCAAGACTGGGTCGCAGCCGGCAAACCCCTTATGAGTTCGAGCTGCATGCGCTACGCCAAGGAGTTCCTGCCGTACCGCCTCTCGACCCATGAACTGGGCGAACTGCGTTTTGTGAACATCACCACGCCGAAAAGCTGGGAGCGCTACGGCATCCATGCTTTGGAGGCGATCTATCCCATCCTTGGCGCCGGCTTCCTCTCGGTCCGCAACACCGGGACCGTGGAACGTAACGTGGTGCATCTGAAGCACAAGTCGGGTGTGGATGCGGTCGTGATCGCGAACGCCGACATGTACGGCGCCTTCGGCTGTCTGC
>CAZGBW010000249.1:0-4716 GCA_964523995.1 uncultured Victivallales bacterium
CGGTCTCGCTGATCAACACGCTGCCGGCGCTGGTGATTGATGTCGAGACGCGCCGCCCCGTGCTCAGCAATATCTTTGGCGGGCTTTCCGGTCCCGGCATCCACGCCTTTGCGGTTCGCCAGGTCTGGGATGCCGCGCAGGCGGTGCGCATTCCGGTGATCGGCATGGGTGGCATCACGGATGCTGCGGGGGCCATCGCGTTCCTGCTTGCCGGGGCTGATGCCGTGGCGGTTGGAACCGCCAGTTTCTCCGACCCGTCAACCGCCGTCTCCGTGATTACGGGCATTGAGGCGTATTTGGAGAGGCACGGGATTGCCGATGTGCGGGAATTAACCGGTGCGTTGATCCTGAAGTGATCCGGTGGCGGGAGGGGTATGCGGCGTGATCAGCGATTGTTAATCGGGGGGTTGAGCGCCGCGTTTGTCACCGGGTGCTTGTCCTGGATCTTGTATTTCCCGTTCCGTCCGGCGCTGGTGCTTCGCGTTGTGCCTCCGGAGGCGGTGCTGGCGACCTGGCATACCCGCCCTGCCGGGAGGGTAGAGGCCCTGCTGAAGACGGCGCCGGTCGCCCTGATCCTGGCGGCGGCTGATATTCCCGCGACAAAGGCGGTGGAGGCGCTTGCCGCTCCCGGGGTGCAGGCCCTGGTGAAGCGGCTGGGCGGGACCGGTGCCGCGCTGGCGTTCGCCCCCTATTTTGGCGGGCGTAGCGAGCCGGCGCTCGTTCTCGGGGCCTGGGTTGGCGGATGGACCACGCACATGATGCGTGCCGGACTGCTGGACCGCTCGTTTGCGGGCTATGCAGTGCATCGAATCGGCCCCGACCGGGTCTGGATCGGGCTTTTTCCGGAGTTGCCGTTCGGGATGCGCTATGTATCGTTTGGCGTCTATGAGGGGGTCCTGGCTGGCTGTGCATCATCCGATCCCTTTGCCGCCGTTGCCTTGCTGGCCGCGTTGAGGCGGCACGGGGCCTTGACGGACCTGGTTTCCCCCTGGGGTGACCGCCCGGGCCGGCTGAGCGCGGACCCCGGCATGGAGCCGGACCGGTTTCGTGCCCGGCTGCCCGCGGACGGCGGCGAGCCGGTGGTCTGTTCGGGGGATTTCCGCCTGCAGGATGATGGCGCGCTCGGCGGGACGCTGCTGCTGGAAGACCGCGGAGATCCTTCCCGGCGGCCCGCGGTTCTGGGATGGACAGCAGGCGGGGCGGAGGATCAAGATCCATTGAAGGTTCTCCTGCCGCTTCCCGGTGATGTTCCCGCCGTGCTGGTGGCGACAACGGTGAAGCGGGGCATGGCGGCGGCAGCGCAACTGCCGCGGGTGCGCGACCGCCTGCTGCTCGCACCGCTGGCGGGGCTTGCCGCCCCCGGGGCAGCCTGCCAGGCATGGATTTCGGGAGGCCAGCATTCCGGGCGGGTCATGCGCATGAAAGTGCCCAGCGCGGGATTTGCCTTTCAGGTTCCGGCGGGCATGGGTGTCGAGACGGCGGCGGCAAGAGTGGCGGATGCGATCAACTCGGTTTACGGGGTGGGCCTGATTGCCATTCCGGATCGGCAGGACCCGCGGATTTTCAGCCTTCAACCGGTGAACGACGTCGGTCTTTTCGGATTTCTCAAGACGGAAGAGCGTCCGGCGATGGCGATTACCGATGGCTGGATGATGGTGGTGACCAACGTCGAGGTGCTTCGCCGCCTGCTGGGGAGTGTTGCGGGCCGTCCCCCGCGGCAGGCGGCGGAAGAGGGGGGCCCGGAGCGGCTTTGGCTTTACGGATCCTCGCGCCTGCCGGAGGCGGGCGAGGCCGCATCCAATGCGCTGGCTGGATATGCGCTGCTTCGCCTGATGCAGACCGGGAATGCGGTGCGGCTCGATTCGCCGGCGGTGCGACGTGTGCTGGTGGCTATGGAAGGGCTCGGCACGGTTTCCTTGCGTGCCGGCCATCGCGCCGATGGCTGTCTGCTGATGACGTGGACGATGGACGGCGCGGGAGGAGATTCCCATGAGTGAGTCGCCCAGTACCCGGCACGGCTATTCCAGAGGACGCTGGATGATTGAGCGCGAGCGCTGCCAGATTGAGGAACTGAAACCACCGCCACCCGACCGGGGTGGTGTGGATATGGCATGGGGGGTGGCGGGGGTCTTGAAGCGCATGGGCCTGGTGAATGAATCCTGGTCGGCCGGGATTGCCGACGAGTGGCCTGCGCTGGTGGGCAGGCAGGTCAGCCAGCATTCCCGCCCGGGCGCATTACAGGGTGCGGAACTCACGGTCTACGTGGACAGTTCCGTCTGGCTCAATGAGCTGAAGCGGTATGGGATGCAAACCATGCTGAAGAATATCCAGGAGCGATTTGGTCCCAATCGTGTCCGAAAGCTGCGTTTGCAGATGGATCCGGACCGCTGAGGTTCCCATGGTTTCCGCGCCAGTTCCCTGCCGCGTGGATGCTCACTGCCAGCCCGACTCCAGCAGCCGGGTGAACGACTCCTTGGTCAATCCCATATCCATCGCGCGGTTGGCGTAGTTCCGTGCCCGGTCGCGGGCTGTCGGGCCGAACTCATCACAGTAGATCGCCGCCCCGAATGCGATATTGATCCGTGCCCGTGGCTTCGTCGTCCGCATCTCGATGTAGTAGTCCACCAGTTTCAGCATCTGCGTCGACGGGATCTCTGCCCATGCGTAGGGTTTCCGCGTCCCCTTGACATAGATGCCCTTTCCGTCAGCCTTCTCGATATCGCGTGCCGAGTTGCCGGACCCCCAACCCCATGTGTACGGCATCTCCTGCATGGCGGTGATCAACCCTTCCTTCATCTGCGTGAGGAAGGTATAGCGGTCAATGCAGACCTGGAAGGCATCCTTGCCCTCCTTGGTGGTATAATTGCCGAGGCGCTGCTTAAGGGTGGCAAGCGCGCCTTCGAAATTATGCGCATCAAACATGGCCTTGACCTCCGCCCGGTCGTTCTGCGCCTGCTGAATCTCGGCGACGGCCCGTGTCTGGTATTCCTGCCGTTCGCGTTCGGCCCGTTCCGCCTCCTCCCGGCGTCGCACTGCCTCGCGTTCAGCCGCTTGTGTCGCCTCGATCTGCCGCTCGAAGCGAATCCGGATTTCCTGCACTTGGGCGGCCTTGGCGATGACGACCTCAAAAGCGGTTTTCCCCTGGACGGCCATTGCCTCCGTATTCTCGTTCAGGCCCTGAAGCTCCTTGACGTCGGTGGCCCCCTGCGCGGAACTATTGCTTTTCAGCACGCGGTCCTGAATCGTCTTGGCTGCTTCCAGGATGAACTTGGCCTTCCCGTCCAGCTGGGAAAGGGCCATGATGTTTTCCAGGGCCAGGCGGGCAGGGGCAACAACCGGATGTGCCGGCACCTCCGGTTCCGCGGGCGGGGGAGTCCCCTCTCCCGTACCTGCTGCTCCGGTCGCCTCCGCGGCGGGGTCCGGTTGCGCTTCGACGGTCGGTTCGGCCGCCGTCGCCTCGGCCGGAACGGTCGCTTCCGGTGTTGCCTTGGCGTCGGCCGCCGCGGGTGTCTCCGGTATGGCCGCTGCATTCGTCGAAGCCGGGGGTTCCTCAGCGGGTGGCGGTGGCGGTGGCTCAATCGTCATTTTGCTGCCGGTAATCCGTTCGACGGAGCTTTGAACGTTGGTCTCCAGGGGTGCCGTCCGCTGGGCAAAGAAGGCGATCTGTTCGGTATTCTTGGAAATCGCCAGGAAAAGCGTGCTGGCCTCGGTCCGTGCGTTGTTCA
The DNA here is from genome assembly GCA_964523995.1 of uncultured Victivallales bacterium. Lineage (GTDB taxonomy): Bacteria > Verrucomicrobiota > Kiritimatiellia > UBA8416 > UBA8416 > UBA8416. Next base: position 3,726 of record CAZGBW010000249.1, read on the forward strand.
GCGCCACCAGTTCCACCCGCCGTAAGATCTCCGCATCGTGGTGGAGTTTCAAAAAGGTACCCGTCGTTCCAGCCGCCAGGAGGAGGAGTAGGATGAAAAGGATTATCATCGTGATTCTCTGGCGTCGCCGTATCCGTTTTTTCCGGGCTTCGATCTCTTCCGGAGTCGGTGGCGGTGTGACGGGTTTGGCAGGTTTCGTGCCGTGGCCAGCCGCGTCTGCTAGCGGCGGGCTTGCGGTCCGGGCGGTGGATACGCTCTGGCTGTCCTTGTGGATCACCAGTTTCTTGCCCTTGGCTCCCGTATTGAAGGCATCCGGTGTCTCGGGTGCCGGTGTCTGGGCGGGCATGGCACCGCCCTTTTTGCGGTTGAACCGGATCTTCTTCCCGCCGCTGCCTCCGCCCATGGTTATGACGGGCGCGCTACTCCCGATATCCTGAGCCGCCTTGCGGAGGTCGCTGATCAGGGAAAGGTAATTCGGGTAGCGCTCCGCACGGTCCACCGCCAGCATGCGCTTGATCGTGGTGGAGACGATCTCCGGGAGTTCCGGTTTCAGGACGCACGGGTCTGGCGGTGGGTTATCAAGCCGGGCCTTGACCACTTCCACCGGGGTTTCGCCCTCGAATGGCGGTTTACCGGTCAGCATGTGGAAGAGGGTCGCGCCCAGGCTGTAGATGTCGGATCGCGCATCCACTTTCTGCCGCCGGATTTTTTCCGGGGCAATATAATAGGGCGTTCCCCAGATGCCCTCGCCGGCGGCCTGGTGGGCCACGGTGGCCAGGCCGAAGTCGACGAGTTTCGCCTGACCCTTGTTGTCGAGCAGGATGTTCTCGGGCTTGATGTCGCCATGGACAAGCCCGGCCTCGTCGGCGGCGTTCAACCCCTGGGCGATCTCGAGTCCGATGCGAATGGCCAGGGCGGGGCTGAGCCCCTGCGGGGATTCCATCATCGCGTCCACGCGTTCGCCGGAAACCAGTTCCATGACGATATAGGG
>CAZGBW010000250.1:0-4708 GCA_964523995.1 uncultured Victivallales bacterium
CGCGACACCTACGGCCATGACGGGCGCGCGATCAACAAGCACAGCGAGAGGCGCTACCGGGATGAGCAAGGACGGCTATACACGCTGTCCTGCACCCTCGACGGCATCCCGCCCTTCTTCGAGGCCTACGGGCCGTTTGAGGAGGAACACTGCGGGCTGCTGCCGCGCCTGAAGGTTAACGGCCAGGACTACTGGGGCGGCGGCTGGAGCTGGCAGATAGCCGAGAAGGCCTTCTGCCGCGAACTGCAGGCCGTGATCGCCCCGCGAAAGACACGATAGCCATGAGTAAACCGATAGGGAAAACGAACAAACCAAGGAGAAGGAAAATGTACACAGACAACCCGATTCTCGATGCCCTGACACGCAATGGCGTGCTGCTGAATGTCTCGATCCGCTTCTGGCGGGCCCACAAGAAGCTGCAGGCCGCCGACCTCGGACTGGACGCCGGGGACATCACCGACCGGCTGATCTCGCTGGGGCACAAGAAGCTGCTGCCCAAGGAGGCGCTCGCCGGCTTCGCGCTGATCGAGTCGCGGGCCCATTCCATGGTAGAGGCCGCGACGTTCCCGTTCCTGGGCGGTATCGCCCGCTTCCTGCCCAATGCCAAGCTGCCGGAAGTGACGGCCAGGCTGGCCGGGCTGGAACGTGAATTCGCCGATGAGCTGGAGCGCTTCAAGCTGCGTTACGGCAACCTGCGCACGGAAGCGCTCCAGGAGTGGCGGCAGGCCGCGAACAGGCTCGATAGCGATGCCGAGACCGTCGTCGCCAATGTCGAGGCCGGCTTCCCGGCCCCCGACGGCCTGGACCGGTACTTCGGGTTCCAGAGTCATCTTTTCCAGGTGACGGTACCCGAGGGCGGCTCGCAGCTCGAACTGGTGACCGCCGGCGACCAGCAGGCGATCATCGAGGCCCGCAATGCCGCCGCCCGCGAGGCGGCCGGCAAGATCCGGGAGGGCACGGAGCGGTTCGTGGCGGACTGCGTGGCGACGCTGCGGCAGGAGACCGCGACGCTCTGCGACGAGATGCTCTCGAGCATGTCCTCGGGCAAGACCCAGGGCGTGCACCAGAAGACGCTGAACCGGCTGCTGGCGTTCATCGAGGAGTTCGGCAAGCTCAACTTCGCCAGCGACACCGCGATGGAGCGCCATCTCGACCGCGTGCGGCGCGAGCTTTTGAGCCGCACGGCGGAGGAGTACCGCGACGACAGCACGGCCCAGGCCAGGCTGCGCGAGGGGCTTACCCGGCTGCGCACCACCGCCCGCGAGCTTGCGCGCGAGGATGCCAGCGAGATCGTCGAGCGCTTCGGCCAGATGGGCGTGCGGCGCTTCAGCCTGGCCGCCTGAATACCAGATCCACCCAACCCCGCCAAGGCCCGCGCCTAAGCGCCGGGCCCGTATGCCCCGTCGCCAGCCATACCCGGTAATCCCCATACCGGAAGCGCTGGCGGCGGGGCGTGTACGCGGCTGTGGCTTTTCAGCCAGGAACAAAAGAACGAAGAACCAGGAACAATAAACCCGAAGGAGACCCCATGAGTCACTGGACGAAGATCGAGACGCAGATCCGCGATGCGGCGGCGCTGCGGGAGGCCTGCGGCGAGCTGGGCCTTGAACTGCTGGAGAACACGCAGGCCCGCGGCTACGGCGACAACCGCATCAACGCCGACCTGGTGATCCGCCTCAAGGGACCCTATGACGTCGCCTTGCAGCGCGGCAGCTACGGCTACGGGCTGACCACCGACTGGTGGGGCGGCCACGTCGAGAAGGAAGTCGGCAAAGACTTTGGACGGCTGCTCCAGCTCTACGGCGTGCACAAGACCCGCCTGGAAGCCCGGCGCAAGGGCTTCACGGTCCAGCGCCGGACGCTGGGCGACGGCAGCATCAAGCTCACGATCGGGGGTGTGCGATGAGCAGATCCATCGAAGTCGTTATCGGCCCGGACGGCGGCCTGACCATCGAGGCTGTCGGCTTCCAGGGAGCGGACTGCGAGAAGGCGACCGCGTTCCTGGAGGAGGCGCTCGGACGGACCGGCGGCAGGGAGAAGAAGCCGGAATACTACCGGCGGACGCAACGGCAGCAGCAGGTGCGGCAATGAGCGAGGCCTGCGTCACGTTCACGCCGGACGGCAGGGGCAGCGCGCTCTATACCGAGGCCATAGACCTGGCGGCGCTCGGTGCGCTGTCCATCACGCGGGCGACGACCATCGAGTTCGACAACGCGTCCTGCTACTGGCGGGTGCGTGACAACACGGGGTTCGCGCTCTTCAACAGCCCCAGCCGGCAGGCCTGCCTGGACTGGGAGAAAATGTACCTGCAGGCACAGGAGGACCAGACACATGCACTATAACAGCGCCATCGTGCAGTTCCCGCTGGTGCGGGAATGCGCCGGGGCCGCGATCCGGACACCGGGCGACGCCTATGAGGTGTGCAGTGACCTGCAGGACTTCGCACAGGAGCATTTCCAGGTGCTGAGCCTCAACGCCAAGAACAGGCTCATCAACCGGCACCTGATCTCGGTCGGGCTTGCCGACGCCACCCTGGTGCACCCCAGGGAGGTCTTCCGGGCAGCCATCGGGGAGTCGGCATCGGCGCTCCTGCTCATCCACAACCACCCCTCCGGCGACACCACGCCGAGCGCCGAGGACCTGCGGATCACCCGCCAGCTTATCGAGGCCGGCAAGATCATCGACATCAAGGTCATGGACCATGTGATTATCGGCAGGGCCGAGGGCCGCCGCGAGGCCTGGCTCTCGCTCCGGGAGAGCGGGCTCTGCCAGTTCTGATCACGCCGACTAACCAGGAAAGGAAGACCGAATGAAGTACGAGACCGTGGAAGCAGCCAAACAAGGCTTGAAGGAAGCCGTCGACACGGCGCTGGCGGCTACCGGGGTGTTCAACGCCTCGACCTGCCCGACCGGGGAGGCTTTCGGCTGGGACATGATGCAGCACCACGCGCTGGAGTGGTTCATGCGGCACCCGCCTGAAAACTGGCATGTCTCCAGGATCTACCGGCACGAGTGCTACGACTGGACCATCACGCAGCGCTAGGAGGCGGGCCTCATGGATACGTATTACTACCTGTACACAGTAGACGCCTATGGAACGTCTGTACCTCTGGCAGACAGTGAGACAGGATCGCCATCCGTATTTCTGGAACGTCAAAACGCGCAAACCGAATGCGACCAACTCAACCGAGACACGGATGGCGGCTACTTTGTCGGCGAGGGCGAATTCGAGGACGTGGACAGCGCTGCTGGACCGCCCGCCATGATACGCAAGGGCCAGCAAGTCTGGATACGACCCGAGTACCAGGATCCGGGCGACGAGGACTACGTCTGGACCGCCCTGGAGGACGAGGACGGCGGGCGGGTTCGTATACAGCCGCAGATACCGGGCATGGCCATCCTGCCAAACCAGGTGGTGCGCACCGACATGCTGGAGACAAAGCACCGCCCCGCAACACGAGGAGACATTCATGAGCTATGAGATCAGTTACCGCCGCAAGGCGTTTGTGCTGCCTGCCGCCAGGGCGGGCCACTGGGACGATATCCACTTCCTGCTGGAGGAGGCCGGCAGCAACAACTGCTACGAGTGCGATTCCAACCGCCGCGCCCGGAGCTGGGAGTGCCTGGCGGCCGGAGCGCCGTACCAGTGCATGCAGGAGGTCGTCACCGCATCAGCGGCCTGCTGCGGCGGTTCTCTGGTGCTTGGCGGACGCCGGGGCACCACGCCCGAGGGTTATATCCGGGCCTGGCGCACGGCGGTGGCCGAGGCCGAGACACTTACCCGCGAGAACCTTCGCGGATACGGCATCGAACTCTATATCGCGATCAGCGATAGCGAGGTCGGGGGCGACCGCCGCTATGCGTTCGAGACGCTATCCAAGCTGCAGGAGCCCGCGGGCCAGCGACGACACAACGACCTGCGGGACACCTGGGTGACGGAGTGGCGCTTCGACCTCTGGAACACGGACCAGGTCCGGCTGTGGATCGAGAACCGCCCCGGCGGACGTGGCTGGCACTGCGTCAGGGCCTCGGGCCCGGCATGAGCAGACAGGGGCACGGGGTCAGAACGTCGTGTTTCTGGCATTGATAAGCGAATAGGAGATCTATGAATACAGAAGAACCGAAAACCACTGACCGTTGTACGGGGCGTCCATTGATTACGACGCTGCCGCACGGGGCCACGGCGTTTGTGTTTGACGATGAGTCGGGGCCTCCCCCGGAAGACTGGCTTTGCCCGACGTGCAAGGGAACGTCCGAAGATTGGGCAAGGCCGGTTGATGATGAGAACATTGCCGTGAACGCATGCGATCCTGACGACGAGGGATTGTGGGAGTGCGGCAACTGCGGCAACACCGAATGGGTTCCGCCCAACGCGTGAAGAACAACAACGGTTAACCAAGCATGAGGTGAAATGGAGATTAACTGCACAACACAGCAAGGCGGCAGCGTAACGTTGAACACAGACCACGGCGTCTGGGCCAGCTACGCGGTGGCAGGCGTCGCCGGACGGCCCCCGGACGAACTGCTGTACGCCGGGGCCTCGCTGGAGGACGGACGCGGCGTCCAGTTCTTCCTCAACCGCGAGAGCGGGCTGATCTGCGTGGACATCATTGCCGACGACGGACGCTCAGGCACGGAAGTGCTGCGTATCCTCGCCGATGCCGTCATGCGCAAGGCGGCCTGACAACGGAAAGGAGTCACAATGGCT
>CAZGBW010000251.1:0-4700 GCA_964523995.1 uncultured Victivallales bacterium
GATAACTCCGCCAAAAAGACCTGATTGCACTGCCCCAATGATTTCATCGACCCACCGATTCTGCGGAGGAGCCAAAAAAAGCGACTATGGACCGGTCGGGGTGGGGGGTGCCGGGAAACGACCGTGCTCGAGGAAGTACAGGGTCAGCTGGATGGTCTTGCGGTTGCTCATGAGGAAGGGGTGGGAGACCGGGACGGAGATGAAATCGCGCATTCCCTCGAACTTTGTACGTTCCACGGCGACTTTACCGTCGTCCGGGCCGGGGATGAGGCAGGATAGGATCCAGTTGATCGAGTGCGTCCCGGCAATGACGCCGGTCTCCAGTGGCGGGGGCGGTAGTTTCCGGGGCATGGATGCCGCCCCGGTGCCGAGTTGCTGTCCGGCCGGTCCGTTGATCCAGTCGAAGGGGGCGAAGCGTCCAAGCCTGTCCACGACCTCGCTGCCCTGGTTCGGCGGGCCGAGCATGACGATTCGTCCGGCGTTCTCCAGCCGCCGGGTGGCGAAGTACTGGCGCAGCACGATATTCCCAAGCGAATGGGCGACAAAGTGGATCTTCAGCGGCTTCTCCAGCTGGCAGCGCTCCAGCAGGGGTGCCAGATGCTCGTCGGTCAACTGCCGGATATTCTTTTCCGTGGTCGGGTATTTCAGGATGGTTACCGAGTAGCCGGCCGCGGTCAGAGCCTTGCTCATGGGTTTCATGCACCGTTCCGTGCGTGCCATACCATGAAGCAGCACGACCGTTTCCCGTGGCCGGGTCTGCGGAGCGTCCGGTGGCGGGACGGTGTCCGCTCCCGCTGCCGGTGCAACAAGGGAAAGCGCGGCAAGGACCGCCATCAGGTTTAGGGGTATATCCATAAGGGCTACCGGGGTTCCTCATCGGGGCGCTGGCGGGACATGACAATGTCCACGGAACGCATGATATCGGAGGGCGAGGTGATGGTATTGAGCGTGCGGCGGATATCGGCCCAGTTCGAGAGGCCGGCGAGATATTGCACGAGGTGGCATCGGAAATGAAGGGCGGCCCCGCGGTCGGCATCGAACCCGCTGCGCCGGCGGCAGCGGCCTTCCTTGACCTTCAGGGCAATGAGCCGGTCGAGGTGCGTCTCGATCACCCCGCGACGCTCCGCGAGGCTTCGCTTCCGGGGCAGCTCACCCCGGCGAATCCGTTCGGCATCCTCGAATATCCAGGGATTCCCGACGGCACCGCGGGCGATCAAGACCCCGTCGAGACCGTATTCCTGCCATTTGGATACCGCCTCCTGCGCCGTGAAAAGGCCTCCGTTGCCGAGCACGGGAATGCGGCTGTGCTGCTTGATGGTCCGGATCCGCTCCCAGTCCACCGGTCCGCTGTGATGACGATCGGCATAACGCCCGTGAATCGCGATCGCGGTCGCACCCGCCTCCTGCACCGCCTGCGCGATCTCGGTGATCCGCTCCTGATCCGTGACGAAGCCGATCCGTGTTTTCACCAGCACCGGCAGCTTGACCGTGCTGCACACGGCACGGACAATCGTGCCGATCCGCTCCGGCGTGCGGATCAGCGCCGCGCCAGCCCCCCTGGCGACAATTTTCCGCACGGGGCAGCCGCAATTGATATCGATCGCGGCAAAACGCCCGGTTTGCTCGATCCTCGCCGCCACGGAGGCCATGACCTCTGGCTCGGCACCGCAGATATGGCCCGCGACCGGACCTTCGCCATCGGCCGTTTCCAGCAGATGCCAGGAGGGCTTGGAATCGCGGATCAGCCCCTGTGCCACCGCCACCTCGGTGTAGAATAGCCCGCCCCCGAAATCACGGCAGACTGAGCGGAAGGCCGCATCGGTATAGCCCGCCATCGGGGCAAGCCAGAAGGGACATTCAATGTTCAGAGCGCCAATTTGCATTTTATCCACTCCTTGACCCGCTCGGCAGGCAGTCCCATCACGTTGGTGCGCGATCCCTCGCAGTGATGGATGATCCAATCCCCGTGACAGTCAATGTCATAGGCCCCGGCCCGGTCGAGCGGTTGAACGGCATCAAGGTAGGCCTCGATGCCGGCATCGGTGAGATCGCGGAAGAAGACCCGCGAGGTTTCCGAGTCGGCACAGGGGTTGTTTTCCCCCGGCAGCGCCAGGACAAAGCCCGTATGGACGGTCTGCACCCGGCCGGAGGCCGAGCGCAGCATGGCGAAGGCCTCGCCGCGCGAGGATGGCTTTCCCAGGCAGCATCCATCGAGTTCTACCGTGGTGTCGGCGGCGATGATGGCGGCATCGGGAAAGCGATCGAAACACCACTTCCACTTCCGCCGCGCATTTTCACGAACCATCGCGGAGGGATCCTCCGGGGATTCGATCTCCTTGACATCAGGGGCAACGGCTTCAAACGGCAGCCCGAGCTGTTCCAGGATTTTCCGCCGTCTCGGGGACCGCGATGCCAGCATGACCTGAATCATGATACCCCCGCGATCAGGTGAAGTCTGTTTCCAGGAGGTCGTACTGCTTCATCCGTCGGAACAGCGTGGCCCGGCTGATGTCCAGTCGACGCGCGGCGTCCGCGCGGCGCCCGCCAGCGGCCCGCAGTGCGTCCAGCAGCTGCACTTTCGCGGCGGGTGGCTGCGCCTCCGGCGGGTCGGCGTTTCCGGGGGTACCCAGGATTTCGGGCGGCAGGTCGGCAACACGCAACATGCCGTCGCGGCAGCGGATGATGCCGAATTCGACCGCATTGCGAAGTTCCCGCACATTGCCGGGCCAGCGGTAATCCATCAGCGTGGCGAGAGCCTCTGCGCCGATCACTGGCGTCTCAATCCCGTTCTCCGCCGCCACGCTGGCTGCAAAGGCCCTCGCCAGCAGGGGGATGTCCTCCCGTCGCCCGCGTAGCGCCGGTAGCAGGACGCGGGCCACCCGGATGCGGTAGAGCAGGTCGAGCCTGAAATTGCCGCGCCGCACCTCCTCCTCCAGGTTCTTGTTCGTCGCCGCCAGGATCCGGATGTCCACCTTGCGCGATTCCGTCTCGCCGACCCGGATGATCTCGCGCTGTTCCAGCGCGCGCAGGATCCGCGTCTGTGTGTTCATGGGGATGTCCCCGATCTCATCGAGCAGGATCGTCCCGCCGTCCGCCGCCTCGAAAACGCCCTTCTGGTTGGATACCGCGTCCGTGAAGGAACCCTTCTTGTGGCCGAAGAGCTGGCTGTTGATCAGCGAATCGGTAAAGCCGGCGCAGTTGACCACCACGAAGGGGCCATCCTTGCGCGGGCTGCAGGAATGGATGGCCCGCGCCACCAGCTCCTTGCCCGTGCCTGTTTCCCCCTCGATCAGGACCGTGGCGTTTACCCGGGCCACGTCGCGGATCAGCTGGAAGATGTCCTGCATCGGTTCGCTCTTGCCGATCATGCTCTCGAACTCGGCTTTTTCATGCAACCGGCTGCGCAGTTGCTGAAGTTCGGAAATGTCATAGAGGTAGGCGATCCGGAAGGTGCTGTCCTGCGGGTCGGTGCGCACATCGGTTTCCAGGTAGAGGGGGACTCCGTCGCGCTCCAGCGTCAGCCGTGCGCGGAGTCCGCCGCCTGCCGGCGGGGTGCTGGTGAGCAGGGCCGCGAACGCCTCCGCCTCCGGATCGCGCAGGGGCAGCAGTTCGCGCCAGTGCCGCCCCGCCGGATGGCTGCCTGGGTTGATCAGGGCTTGCCCGAAGGCATTGACAAAGGCAACCGTGCCGTCCGGCGCGATGCGCACGGCGGCCACGCGGAGCTGGTTCAGGATCGCTTCCAGGTGCGCGTTCTGGCTACGCAGCTGCGCGAGCATGATGAGCTGGCGCGCCTTGAGCAGCTGAAGGTCGTAGGACTGCTGCTGAAACACCTGCTGTCGCTCGGTCTCGGTGCTGGAATCGAGCAGGATGACCCAGACGCCCCCGGCGTCGGCGACCAGGTGCAGATCGGCCGTCCGGTGTTCACCGGTGATCAGGCTCGGGACACAGAGGCTCTCCTCCCCATCCAGGGGAAGAAGACCTTCCAGGAATTCGAACGCGGTCGAGGCCGGGGTGCCCTTGTGTGGCGGTACCTTCGTGTACCGGTCCATGTCGCCACCCGAGGTTTCCAGCGTGCCGCCGGGGCCGATGAAGGCGAACGCGGGCTGGCGCCCGGCCAGCAGGAGTGATTCGAGATACCGGCGGACCGCCGGCGGCATCTGGAGGGAGCTCACGACGGGGGCTCCTGCATATCGGCAGCCAGTCGCATGAATCCCTCCTCCACGCCCTCGCCGGTACGGGCGCTGCACAGCAGGATTGGCCAGCCTTCGCTCCGCAGTTCCTCGAGTTCGCTGTCGTCGAGCCTCCACTCCTCCCGAAGGTCGGCCTTGTTGACCATCAGGACGAACGGGACCGGACCGAGCTCGTTTTCCATGCGGGAGCGGATGTGGCGCGAGACCTCGATGGTCTCCGGCCTCGTTCCATCGGCGACGAGCAGATAGCCGGCCGCGCCGCGCACGTAGCTCGAGCGGATCTGCTGTATCGCGTCCTCACCGTAGATATCCCAGATCAGCAGGGAGATTTCCTCGCCGTTCGCGGTCACCACCTTCTTGTCAATCTTGACGCCGACCGTGGTCATGTATTTCTCGGAGAACAGGCTGAAGACAAAGCGGCTGACCAGGCTGGTCTTGCCGACCGAGAATGCACCCAGCATACAGATTTTCCGTTTAATAGCCATACCGCTCCCGTGTTTCGAAATGCAG
>CAZGBW010000252.1:0-4695 GCA_964523995.1 uncultured Victivallales bacterium
ACCGCCTCATCCACATCGGCCTCACTGACCTCCGCCTGGATCGCCCCCACCGGGATCTTCTGGTATTTCGGCAACTTGAACTCCGGGGCCACATCCAGCGTCACCAGGAACGTGAACCCCGCGTCCGGCGACAATTTCGCATCGTCCAGGCCAACGACAGCCACCGGACGGATCGATTCCTGCTTGATCATCTTCTGGTAGGAATCCGGCAGCAGCTGATCCTGCGTCTCCTTGATGATTTCCTTGCGGAACCGCGTCTCCACCAGCGCCACCGGGGCCTTGCCCGGGCGGAAGCCGGATATTCGCGCGCCCCCCGTGAATTGCTTCACCACTTTCTCATACACCGGGCGAACCTCTTCAGCCGGGACTGAAACCGCCACCCGAAGCCGGCAGGCACTGACCTTGTCAACCTTCACATTCATGCTATGTTCCTTCGCTTGTTATCCACAAAAGGGGGCGTATCATAAACCAGGCGCCCGCCGATGTAAACCGTAAACCACCAGCACCCTATTCCTTCATGGACAGCAGGAACTCCGCATTGCTGCCGGTCTTCTTCAACCGGTTCAGGATCATTTCCATGGCTTCCACCGGCGGCACCCCGTTGATCGCCCGCCGCAGCGTCCAGACCCTGGTCAACTCGTCGGGGTGCAGCAGGAGTTCCTCCTTGCGGGTCCCGCTCTTGTCGATATTGATGGCCGGGAAGATGCGCTTGTCGCTGATCGCCCGGTCCAGGCAAAGCTCCATGTTGCCCGTGCCCTTGAACTCCTCGAAGATCACATCATCCATCCGGCTCCCGGTCTCGACCAGGGCGGTCGCGATGATCGTCAGGCTTCCGCCGTGCTCGATGTTGCGGGCCGCGCCGAAGAAACGCTTCGGCTTGCTCAGCGCATTGGCATCCACGCCGCCGCTGAGGATCTTGCCGCTGTGCGGCTGGACCGTATTGTACGCCCGCGCCAGACGCGTGATGCTGTCCAGCAGGATGACCACATCCTTGCCGAACTCCACCATCCGCTTGGCCATCTCGATCACCAGTTCCGCCACCTGCACATGACGGGCCGGCTCCTCGTCGAATGTCGAGCTGAGCACCTGCGCCTTGGTGTTGCGGATCATGTCGGTCACCTCTTCCGGGCGCTCGTCAATGAGCAGGATGATCAGCGTCGCCTCCGGGTGATTAGCCGAGATGCTGTTGGCGATCTGCTGCATCAGCACGGTCTTGCCCGTGCGCGGCGCGGCGACAATCAGGCCGCGCTGTCCCTTGCCGATGGGCGTGAAGATATCCATGACGCGCATGGAAAGCCCCTTGGGATCGGACTCCAGTTGGAGACGCCGGTCCGGGAACAGCGGCGTGAGGTTCTCGAACGGGATCTTCGTCCGCGCATTCTCCGGTTCCTCCCCGTTGACCGAGTCCACCCGCGCCAGCGCGAAAAAGCGCTCCTTCTCCTTGGGTTCGCGGATCTGGCCGGTGATGTGATAGCCTGTCCGCAGTGCCAATCGCCGGATCTGGGACGGCGAGACATAGATATCCTCCGGGCAGGACAGGTAATTGTTGTAGTACGAGCGGAGGAACCCGAACCCATCGGGCAGGATTTCAAGGACACCCTCGGTGATCACCGTGCCGTTGCATAGCGCATGCGCCTTCAGGATCTCGAAAATCAGCTCGGATTTCCGGAGCGCCCCGAGCTCCGTCAGGCCGAACTTGTCAGCCATCTCCATCAACGACGGCACCTGGCTGGTGTGCAGCACATTCAGGCTCAACTGCGGCGGGATCCCCTCCGGCGGCCGCAACGGCTCGCCGTTCTCATCCAGGCGGATTGCCTGCTCGCGGACAGGGATATTCTCGCCGCCATCCACGTTCGGCATCTTCTTGCCGCGACCGCGACCGCGGCTCCGCTTCTTGAGCATTCCCCCGCCGCTGTTCTGGCTATGGCCGCGATTCGGGTTCTGGCCGCCGTTATACGAACTGCCGGACGGTTGATCCGCCGCCCCGGACTGCCCCTGGTTTGTTGTCTCTTCCATTACGCGTATCTCTCCTCTATGACCTTCAGTGTCCGCACCACGGATGCGCACAACTCTTCCGGACTGCCATCATTCCAGATCGTGAAATCGGCTCTTTTGATTTTCTCATCCAGAGGCATCTGCGCCCGCAACCGCGACGCGCATGCCGCCTCATCAAACCCCCGCGACCGAAGCCGCGCTAACTGTACCGGCGGCGCGCAGGCGATGCACACCACCACATCCCATCCCGAAGCCATCCCCGCCTCGAACAGCAGCGGGATGACGGACGCCGCCACCGCCGCCCCCTCAACCTCCTGCCGCGCAAGCCACTGCCCGATGGCATCCCGCACCGCCGGATGCACCGCCGCATTCAACTGCGCCAGTTTCCCGGCGTCGTTGAACACCAGCCCGCCGAGGATCCGCCGATCGATCGAGCCGTCGGCAGCCAGGATACCCGGACCGAACACCGAGAGAACCTGCCGGAACACCGGCTCCCCCGGGACCATCAGCCGGTGCGCGACCTCATCCGCCTCGCAAACCGACACACCAGCCGTTCGCATACACGAGGCGGCCAGGCTCTTCCCGCAGGCGATTCCGCCCGTCACGGCAACACGAATCATGATCACCACAATTTACTGGAATGATACGCCACGAACCCGGCACCCATGACAGCCACCGGGGAGATACTAAGGTAAGAATCCACTATGTGGAGCAACAGAAAAAACAAGGATCCGTTCGCCAGACGGACAAAAAGCAGAACGCTTTTCTGTGTAAACGGGGATGACTCTACCCCTGGGCAGCCTCCCTGTCAACCTCATTTTTGCGCGGAGTGGCGTTTTATCACGGGTGTGCGTTTTTCGCTTTCGGGTGTCCAGTGCCGGGAAATCGGCGGACGATAACGGGCGACGATAACGGAAAACGAGTCAAGGAGCGTGCGGGTTGGTTAATCGTAAGGCATTCTCGTCGTCCGTTCTCGTGTTCCGAGGGGTAGGCAGCACCCGAACTGGCGACATCTGGGCAGACCGGGGGTGTTGCGATTGCAGGAGACGATAGCAGGAGCAAGTGAATAGGGGTGCCTATCTCTTGATCGCGCGTTATTCCCGCATTTGGGGGGCGAGCGTCCTCGCGGTTCTGCCAAGGGGTTTTGCAAGTGCCTCGGGTGATTATTGATTTGCTTTCCGGCAAGGATGTCCACGGTCCTTGTCCATCGGGTTTTCTCTTCTGCCGTCTTCCGGGCTCGCATGCCCACCGTCCGCAAGACGGATTTCTCGGACTCTGGGTGTGCCGTCGTGGCTTCGCCGCATTATTGCCAGCATCATGATGTAAATAAGCCGTCAGGAATGTATATTTTCCGGAAGAATCTAGCTTGGAATGGCGCTTACTTAAGCATGATTTCCCATCTTAATCTTAATCGTAATCTTAATCGTAATCTATTGCCCCATAGAGGATTAAGATTACGATTACGATTACGATTATGAATCAGAAAAGGCCCTTATCTAAGTGCCATTCGAATCTAGCTTGCAATATTGCCGAATCTCATCCGGCTATAACATGGCATCGGAAATTGTTGAATTGCTTGAATTGGCTGGAGATTTCAATCCATCAACCGGTTGACATTTGTTTAGGGGTGAGGGACAATGCTGACATGAAACGATCTCAGAATCAATTTGTGCTGAAGCCGCTGGTTTATATTGAGACAACGGTTTTCAGCTTTTATGACACATTCAGGACCGAAGCCGAAATGGTGGCGATGCGCAACTGGACTCGTGAATGGTGGCAGAATGTCAGAGCAGATTATGAGACCGTCAGTAGTGTTGTGGTTCTTGATGAATTGAAGCAAGGTAGCTACGATAACAAGGACAAAGCGTTAGGGATGGCGATGGATGTCGAAATGCTGTCGGTCTCGGACGAAGTTCTTGCCGTTGCTGAAGAATATAAGAAACGACATCTTATGCCAAAAGAGGTTGCGGGAGATGCATTGCATTTGGCTCTGGCTTCATATTATGGTTGCCAATACCTGTTGACATGGAACTGCAAGCATTTGGCAAATACGAGGAAGCAGGAGCACATTCGCCATGTCAATACTATGCTTGGGTTGATGGTTCCGACAATTACAACCCCCATGGAATTGCTTTAACAGAAGGAGCTTAGAAATGAAGATCAATCCAGTAATTAGCGATGTTCGCAAAGCCAGAAAACATATTAGTATGCAATACGGTAACAATCTGAAGAAACTGGTTAACCATTATCAGCAAATGGAACAAAATCTGGATTGCAGGTTGCGTGCAGGTAGGTTGCTCCGTAAGGCTAGTTAGTCTTCCTTTTCAAATCGCGTATGATCAAAATAAATATTCGGTCTTGAAGACAACCCGCATCACTCAGGTGTCGTAAACCGAGAAGTTTACCGCAGACCGGCACCACCCTTCTTCTGAGCGGACGGAGTCAAAAGGATCATCATGCCGCTGCTGCCGAAGGAGTCGAAGCTGGAACTGGACCGGGATGGGGTTATCCGGACGCAGAGTCTGCTGGGGGGTGGAGTGACGGAAGCGGGTGAGGAGTGAGAGCGATCACGTTCAGATAACGGCGGTAGGACTGGATGGTTTGGGGCGGAGAAACAGGGGAAGAGAGCCTGGCTTCTATAGAGGATTGCGACCCGGGAAAGCGTGAATGTTACATGTTACGATGTGACCCTTTTGGCAT
>CAZGBW010000253.1:0-4695 GCA_964523995.1 uncultured Victivallales bacterium
GCCAGGCGCGCGGCAACGGCAAGCCGCTCATCGCCGGTGAGGGACGAGGATTCGCAGATCGCGGCGGTAGCCATGGCCTGGTCATACAGCGTCCCTCCCCGTCTTAGATCGCCATCGCTGCCCTGTCCCTCGATCAGCCATTCCAGCCCCTTGCGGACGGTCTCCCGGTGCTTGCCGGCCATGTGGGTATAGCCAGCCCCCAGGTAGGCGAGCAGCGACAGCCCTGTCACGGCGACGTCGCCGTCTATGCGGTCGCCCGCCCCGCCGCAGGTCTCCACGCCCTTGAATCCATCAATATCCCAGCGTCCGTCGTCGCTCTGCGCCCTGGCGAGCCAGATCAATGCCTGTTCAACCGCCTCCTCGGTTTCCGGGCTACCGCCCAGTTCCTCGATGAAACGGCGCTTCTCAGGCGACCGCAGCTCGTAAATCGCCTTCTTGCCGGCGGCGGCCGTGCCCCCTGCCATGTCGTTGGCCATCTGGCTCCGGACGGTATCGGGTGCAGACGTCCCGGTGCCTCCTTTCACACCCGCCTCGGCACGACGATCCGTCACCGGTCCCGCCGCCGACAGCGATAGGCGGACGCCCGAACTTCGGTCCGCCGGAAGCGGCGGTGCTTTCCAACCGCGCAACGGGGCGGCGGATGCCGAGAGGCTTTCCGGTGACTGGAGTTGCGCTTTCCCGAGTGTGCCGACTGTCGCTGCGCGAGGGGAGCGGGCTGCCGGGGCGTCCGACTCCGCATCGCCAGCCGGGGCACGCTGAACCGTCAATGCCGCCACGGGCAGCGTGACCATTCCACTATCCTGTGTTGGCCGGTTCGCCGAAGGATTCACCGCTTCCGCGGGGCCGCGTCCGGCAGGGGTTCCTGCCGCAACGCCGCCTGCTGGCGAGGCGGCGATCAGCGTTCCGCTTTCCCGCCCCGTTGCTGTTTCAAGGGCCATCGCCGGCCGGGGTGCATTGGCAAGCGAGCCGTCCGCCCCGCTGCTCCGCTCCGCCCGTTCCACCTTCAGGGATCCGCCCCCTGCCGAGGCGGCTGTCCTGCCCGGCGAATCCCCGTCCGGTGCCTGTGCCAGATCCGCTTCCGCCAGGCGGACACGCCCCGCAACGGGAGCCGTCTCCATGGCCGGGTTCCCCGGTGCAGCGGAGGCCAGCACCCCGACCGCCGGGGCTGCCGGTGCGGAGCGTCCGCCGGTAACGCGTTCCACGGCGGTGCCGGCTAATGAACCGGTAGCGGCCGGATCTCCAGCCTGCATCCGCGTCAGGGGTGCATCCGGACGGACCGCCGCGAGTCCGGGCACCCCGGGTGCCGCGGAGGAACGAGGTGCCGCCGTCATGGCGATCGGGAGGGTTGCCCGCGCCGTTGCGCCGGTTGCGCCTGCGAGCGGTGCGGCGGACTCCATCGGCACTTGGCGGATGGCAAGCCCGGTGATCCCCTGTTCAACAGGCCGCGCCCCCTGTACCGGTCCGGTCGTGCCTGCGTCTATCGCGCCGCCTGGCATTTCGCGGTATTCCACCCGTGCCTGCGAAGGCTCCACCAGGGTCGCCGAGTCGGACGAGGGGCGTGGTGTCGTTCCCAATGCGGAAAGACCCGCTGGGGCGGGGTGCGGCGACGAGACGCCGTCCTGCAGGGCCTCGAGATTCGCACGGGTGGTGTTCAGGGAGCGTTTTGCCGAACCGGCGGCGGGATCGGCGGCGTCCGTCGGCGCTTCCGCCAGGGCCAGCAGCAGCAAGACCTGCATCTTGACGGACGCCGTATTCTCCAGCGTCGTTTGGGACAGTGCCGACTCCGCCGAGCTCTCCATGACGCGGGGCGTATCGCCCGCGCGGCGCGTTTCCTGTAGCGCCTGTCCAGTGGCCAGCGATTTGTCGGTTGCCGGATTGGCCACGCTGGCGAACGTCGGTTGCGGTGCCTGCAAGGGGGTGTCCGCCGTCGGCACTGGCGTCCGCCGTTCCGCGAAGGATGCCGCCAGCGCGGCCTTGACGGGCTGCTGCGGCGTATCGCCGCCCTCGTCGCTCCGCAGGGGTTCGGCCAGCGGGGCAGGGGAGGCCAGGGGGATCACGTCCTGAGGAAGGACGCTGGCCGGTTGCGCTACACCCCGTGGATTTTCAGGCTGATCCCGTCGCTGCAGATCGGGAAGTTCCGGGGTGATGGCCTGAGGGTCTGCCGTTCCAACCCTGGTCGGTGCCTCGGGTGTCCTGGGCGCCGCGAGATGGACAGCCGCCATCTGGTTTGCGGGGGTGGATACGGGGAGTTCGGCTCGCCGGTCTACCGCCTGTTGCTGCTCATCCGGTGCCGCCGTTGAGGTCTCCGTGGAGATCTTGATGTCCATGTTCACCATCCCGGGATCGATTTCCGCCCGCTTCATCGCCTTTTCCCGAAGCAGGGGGGCTGCGTGGTCCATCTGGATTTCCGGGGTTTCCACGCGCGCGGCCCGGTCCGGGACGGGCATATCCGGCCGTGGCCGTGCGGTGTCGGGTTCCGGAACGGGGACGGGAGGAACGTCCGCCCTCTGCGCCTCCATCACGCGGGGTTCCTGAACCGCGGTCTCCGGTTCCACGGCCGTTTTGATCGTGCGGGCCTTCAGGATCTGCTCACTGGCCGCTTCCGCCTCCGCCGTGGCGTTCGCCGCTGGCGCTTCGCCTGCTTCCACACGGCGCTCCTCGCGCGCTGCCGGTTTGACGGCCTCCAGTGCGGATGGATCCCGCTCGGGCGCTTCCAGATCCGGCTCGGGAGTGTCGGCAACCGGGGTGGGGGGCGTTTCCTCAAGGACCGGTTTCCCGGTCTCGATATCCTTTGTCTCCCGTTCCAGCGGTTTCAGCAGGGCATCGCGCATCTCCCTGGCAATCCGATCCGCCGTCGAGGAGGGGAGCCCGGGGGCCAATTCGAAACGGGTCTCCCTCTCCACGCGCGGTTTGCTGGCGGTCCCGACCTCCAGGAAGCTGAGTGTGGCCGCCAGGAGAAGATGCAGGGCGGCACTGATGGCCAGGGCGGCGGCCAGCAGTTCGGGTTTGCGGCGGTAGCGCGAGAACACGATGAAGATGAACCCGACCGCCAGCGTGCCGGTGAACAGCGCGAAAAGCGGCATGCCCATGCGCGCGACGGCCTTCTCCACATACAAACCCCATGCAGACGGGCGATAGAGGCAGAGCACGGCAACGGACAGCGCGATGACCGCGCTGCACCCCGCCAGCCGGAGCTGTTGCCTCGTCAGCGTCATATCAGCGGCCCTCGGACTGGCGCGTCGTCAGGTAGGTTCGCGCGATACCATGCCGCTCGCAGAGGTCGAGAACATTGACGGCAAGCTGCAGCATGGCCTGTTTATCGCCGCGGATGACGACGGACTGCTGGGGATTCTTCGCGATCGCCGCCGCCAGCAGCCGGTCCAGATCCTCCATCGCCTGTTCCGCGCCCGCGATGAAGATCCTTCCCTCCGCGGTAACGTTGATCACAAGCTCCTGGGGGATGGCTGTGATCGGGCGGGCGTTGCGGCTTGATGGCGGGTCGACCCGCACATCACGCTCGATATCCGCGAATTTCGTCGCCACCAGGAAGAAGATCAGCAGCAGGAACACCATGTCGATGATTGGCGTGATGTTGATCTCGATGTTTTCGGCCACCTTACGCTTGATTCTCACGCGGCATCTCCCCTGATTTTCAGGGTTTCGACCAGATCAATGGAGATCATGTCCATCTCCGACACCAGATGATCCACCTTTTCGGTGAAGATGTAGTAAAGCACCAGGGCCGGAATGGCGATGCAGAGCCCCGCAGCGGTGGTAATCAGGGCCTGGTAGATCCCTTCGGCGAGCAGCTCGGTGCGTCCCAGCGCTTCCTCGCGGGCCGCCACGGTCATGAAGGACTTGATCATGCCAACCACGGTGCCCAGCAGTCCCAGCAGGGGGGATATATTGGAGATGATGGACAGCACGCGGCATCCGCGGCGCAGGTTGTCCGCCTCGCGCTGGCCGGCATCCTCGATGGCCTGCTCGAGTTCGGCCAGCGGCCGGTTCGCCGCGCGCAAGCCGGCGGTGATCACCCGTGCGATCGGGCTGTTGCTATGCTTCAGTTCTCTGAGCAGGTCCTGTTGATTGAGGCGATGCGCCCCTGTTGCATCGAGGCGTATCTTCGCGACGATATCGGGTGGCAGGATGGCTGCGCGGCGCAGCCGTACCGCGCGCTCGATGGCGAACGCGACGACCGCGATGCTGCACAGGTAAAGAGGATACATCAGCGGACCGCCCCGGTTCAGCAGGTCCACTAGGGAAGTGGGGGCCTCGCCTTGGATCTTCACCACGACGTCCCCCGGTGCATCGCCCGCCCCGTCCTGCTGTGCCCCTGCCGAGAACGCACCGAGCCAGGCCAAGGCCACTATCGCCACCATGATCGTTATACGCCACGTCTTCATTTAACCCCCTGTTCTGGATTCTTACCGAGCCGTTCCTGCGCCAGTGGCGCCCATTGTGTCGCCTTGAATTCCTTCATCACCTGCTTGAAGAGCTTGCGGGCCTCCTCGTTGCGTCCGAGCGCCTCGTGGCATTTGCCCATCTCCAGCAGCGCGCCCCCGACCCATTCCGGATTCGCGCTGTAGATGGCCTGGACGCGCAGATAGGCCACGATGGCCTGTTCGAAGCGGTTCTGGGCCTGCTCGATCTGGCCGAGGTAGAACTGCGCTTCCGCCGCCAGCGCCCCGCGGGTCC
>CAZGBW010000254.1:0-4681 GCA_964523995.1 uncultured Victivallales bacterium
AAAGTTCAAAGAAGTTGGAGGCGCCGATCATGCCGCCCGGTGCCGCGACATCGTGAGGGAGGCAAAGTTTTTTTCCCGTCAAGTAGGCGATAAAAAAGATAAGGTAGGTCTGGATGATCAGAGGAACGGCGATCAGCACGATGAGCAGCGGATTCTTGAGGATCACGTCGCCCTGGAACGAGATCAGCACGGCGATCGGGATCGAGACCCTGGCGTACTCGAATCTGCCGAGGAAGGCCGGGATGCCCGGCAGGAACCTGCCGATCACCACGCCTGCCACCATGCAAAGCACCACCCAGACCGTTAAATACCGGTCAAATAAACGGATATCCAATTACTTTATTTCTGAGTTTAGATAATTGTCACTACTCAGGTCACAGGGTTCAGGGTATCAGGGTTCAGGAAATTCGAAGAGGAAATCGGGCAAGAGAAGGGGTACTGGCATCTTGGACGTCTGATTTTTCCTATTCTCCCCTGAACCCCGAAACCTGAACCCTCCCCATCCTGAGCAGTTACAGATAATTTGCTCTACTCGTCGTTCATTTTCGAAATCTTGTGCCACATACACCTTGATCGCATCACGCACCCGACGGTTGCAATCCAGCGGCTCGGTTTCGTTGACCCCTTTGGCGGCCAGCTCGAGTGCCAGGGCTGGCGGGTCGTCGAAGCCGACATGGATCACCTTCGCCTTACCGCCCAGCCACATCGGGCAGGTTTCATGCGCATGACCGCAGACGGTCACCACCACATCGAAATCCACATCCTTGAGCTCGTCCACACGTTTCGAGCGGTGGCCGGAAATATCAACCCCCACCTCCGCCATCACCTTCACGGCATTCGGATTGAGGCCGTGAGTCTCGATCCCTGCGGAATAGGCCTCGATCACATGCCCCTTGAGCGCCCGTGCCCAGCCTTCCGCCATCTGGCTGCGGCAGGAATTACCGTACAGAGGAATAGAACCTTCTTCATTATTATCGCTCCCGTTGCTGCCTGCATAAGGCATCCGGGTCGCTGGCAGCGGCAATCCGGAGCCTTTTCTGATCCGATTGAATGGAAACATCCTTTTCAAGCGCCGCGTCCAGCCACTGCTGGACGTCAAACGCCGCGCCATCACGGGGGCCGTCCGGTAAACAATAGTAGACCCAGCGGCCGTCCTTGCGGGAAACCACCAGATCCGCCGCCCTCAGCAGCGACAGGTGCCGCGAGACCGTGGAGGGGGCCAGCCCGAGCACCTCGACGATCTGGCAAACGCACAGTGCCCCACCGCGCAGCATCATCAGGATCCGAAGCCGCTGGGTATCCGCCAACGCCTTGGTAATCCTCAGCGTCTCCCGCAAGGTTGTGCCTGCCATAGCCCGCCCCGTGAATTCAATTCGTTATTTCGATACATGACGCAATCTATAACACGGACCGTCCGATTTCAACTCCGAACCCGAAATGATCCTGTTGGCTGATGGAGCTCGCTTAAGGGCGTGTTGATTCCCGTCAGCCGGTGGCCAGGGCAACACTGGCTACCGGCGGGCGGAGGATCTATCCGTTGCGACCGGGGCGACACCCGTCTCGCGTTTATTGCGGGCTTGCCGTCAGCCTGATTTTAAGGCAGGCTTTATCACCGGCGGTGGTTGTTGCCCAATTGGATTTATGATTTCTCTCAGAATGGACCCATGAACGTGGCGGCGAAAAAAACGGATAAGACCAACCCGGACTGCATGTTACGGTTCGAGAACGTTCACAAGGCGTTCGGGACGACATCGGTTCTGGACGGTCTGACCTTTGATGTGCGCGAAGGCGAGATCTTTGTCATTCTGGGTCCTTCCGGCACTGGAAAGAGCGTCACGCTGAAGCACATGGTGCGCCTTTTGACACCGGATGCCGGCAATATATACGTGCGTGGCGACTGTGTAAACGCTTCCACGGGAGCGGACCTGGAACGGATCCGGGAACGCTTTGGCTACCTTTTCCAGGGGGGGGCGCTGCTGGCCTGGATGAGTGTGGCCGAGAATATCGCGCTGCCTCTGCGTGAGCGCACAGCAATGACCGAAGCCGAAATAAGGGCACGGGTCGCGGAAGTGCTGGAGATGGTGGAAATGGGCGGGGACGGCGACAAGCGCCCGTCCGAGATTTCCGGTGGCATGAAGAAGAGAGCCGGCCTTGCACGGGCCATTGTCACCAATCCGGAAATTGTCCTCTATGATGAGCCCACATCCGGACTGGATCCCGTGACCGCTCGCACCATTGACGCGCTGATCGACCGGCTGCGCCGGGAGATCAACATCACCAGTGTCGTGGTGACGCACGACCTGCACAGCGCCCTGACAATCGGCAACCGGATCGCGATGCTGTACAAGGGGAAGATCATCGAGCTATCCACACCCGCGGAATTCATCAAATCTGGCAACCCGGAAGTCAAACAGTTTCTGGAATCGCAGTTTATCACGACAACCGGTG
The DNA here is from genome assembly GCA_964523995.1 of uncultured Victivallales bacterium. GTDB lineage: Bacteria > Verrucomicrobiota > Kiritimatiellia > UBA8416 > UBA8416 > UBA8416. The sequence continues at coordinate 2,449 of CAZGBW010000254.1, forward strand.
TATGGGAGGACGCGGGGAAATGAAAAAGGATTGGCGCGAACGCGAATTGACGATGGAAGTCATCGTCGGCGCTTTTATGGTGGCAGTGTTCCTGGGGCTTGGCTATTTCACGATCATCCTCTCGAAGGAAGCCCTTTTCCGCAGCACCACCGAGATGAAGGTGGTTTTTTCCGATGTGATGGGACTGCGCGTGGGCGATAACGTCGTGGTTCGCGGCATGCCGGTCGGCAAAATCAAGACGCTGGAGCTTCTCGAGGAGGAGGATTGCACGGGAGTGTGCGCGACCTTGATGCTGGACAAGCCGATCACCTTGCACGAGGGATACCAGATCAAGATCGCAACAACCTCGATCCTAGGCGGACGTCAGATGCAGATCATCGAGGGGGAACACACCTCCCCGGCGCTCAACCAGAAGTATTACCACGGAAGCGATCCGTATGACCTGATGGCGGACGCCGCCCAGATTGTCAATGCCGCACGGAAGCAACTGATTGAAGGCGAGGTTTTCGAGAAAGTCCGCCACGTGGCGACACAGGTTGACCAGATCGTGTCACGCGTCAATGCCGGTGAGGGACTGCTCGGGAAGATTCTTTCCAGCGACGATACCCTTTACAACGACCTGCAGGCCAGCGCCGCGTCCCTGAGGGGCATCACGCAACGCCTGCAGAACGGCGAGGGACTGCTCGGGAAGATTCTTTCCAGCGACGATACCCTTTACAACGACCTGCAGGCCAGCGCCGCGTCCCTGAGGGGCATCACGCAACGCCTGCAGAACGGCGAGGGGGCGGCGGGTAAACTCCTCTCCGGCGATTCGACCCTTGTTGACGACCTGGAAGCAACCGTCGCAACCACAAGGCGGATTGCCGAGCGCGTTGAGAAAGGCGAAGGGACTCTGGGTAAGTTCCTCGCAGATGACAGCGTCTACAATGAGATCGAGGCGACCATCGGCGAAGTCCGTGCGGCCGTGGATGACTTCCGCGAGACCGCACCGGTGACGACCTTCTCCAGTATCTTCTATGGTGCGTTCTAATGATTGAGAAGATAGCGACCATCCAGAATACACAGGGGATTCATTGCCGGCCTTCGGCGATGATCGTGCGTTTTGCCGCGAATTACGCAGGGGGCATCACCGTGCGTGGAGAACGGGGTGTCACCGCCTTGCGTTCGATCATGGAATTGATGGCTCTGGAACTTTTCCCCGGCACCAAGGTGACCATCCAAGTCAGCGGGCCGGATGAGGAGTCCGTCTGCGAGGACCTGGCCAGCCTGTTCGAGACACACTTTGATTTCCCGCCGTTGGTGTAATCGCGGCCCGCTCCGCCGCCCTTTCATCTCCCCTCTTGCCGAAATGCCGTGATCTGGATATATTCAACCGATATGAAACAAAGGGAAGGGAACTAAGGAGTGATGATGACCCATGTAAATTACCAGCAACGACGGCGCGGCCCGGGCTGCCTGTTCACATTGATACTGCTGATCGCCGGCGTCGCGGCGCTGCTCTGGTTCCTTCCCGCCCCGCCGGAAGACTCCATGCTCGCAACATGGATAGGCCATCAAGGACCCGAAGCCGGCGAGGACGAGTTCCCGTCCCTGGATGAAACCTGGTCGGAGGGCAGCGGATCGAACAAAGTCGTGCGGATTCCCCTCAACGGTTTGATACTGCTCGGCAACAGCGGCAGTATTTTCGGCCCGTCCGGATCCTCGGACACGGCACTCCGTTCAATCCGCCGCGCCACGCACGATCCGGAGGTAAAAGCCATCATCATGGAAATCGACAGCGGCGGAGGCGGCATTACCGCCAGCGATATCCTCTACAAGGCGCTGCTGGACTTCAAAGCCTCGGATGCACAACGCCGGGTCGTGACGATCTGCGGCGACATGGCCGCCTCGGGTGCCTATTATGTGGCCCTTGCGTCCGATCGGATTCTCGCCCATCCCACCACCATCACCGGCTCCATCGGCGTGATCATCCAAACGATCAACTTCCGCGAGCTGGCGCAACGCCACGGCATTGCCGATGTGACGTTCAAATCAGGCGAGAACAAGGATCTGCTCAATCCGCTGGGCGACCTGTCCGCGCTGGAAAAGGAAATCGTGCAGTCGGTGGTGAATGATATGCACCAGCGTTTTGTCAGCCTGGTGGCAACCCACCGCCGGATCCCGGAGGCCGAGCTTGTTCCCCTGACCGACGGGCGGATCTTCACTGCAAAAAACGCGGCGGACCTGCATCTCA
>CAZGBW010000255.1:0-4639 GCA_964523995.1 uncultured Victivallales bacterium
CCGCGGATGGGACGGGATACGAGCCGCGAGAGATTGATCCCCTCGTCGTGCAGGATGCCGAGAAAACCGTAGAGGCTGCCGGGGCGGTTCTGCAGGTGGATCGCCAGCGTGGTTTTCGCGCTGCGCGGGAGAATCTGCTTCTTCCGCGAGATCACGATGAAGGTGGTGATGTTCGGCGTCTCGGTGGCGACCGGGAAGTGGATGATATCCAGACCGAACTGGGTGGCGAGATTGCGCGAGCCGAGCGAGGCGGCATGCAGGTCGGCGGTGGCCATGGCGGCGGCGGCGGCGGTGCTGGCGGCCTCCCGTTTCTCGACCCCTTTCAGGTTTTTGGCGATCCAGGGAGCGCAGTGCGCGAGTGGCACGAAGTGGGAATAGAGCCGTTTGACGGGAAATCCCTTGTGACCCAGCTGCGCCAGCTTAACATCCAGAGACAGCTCCTCGATGATGTGGACGGCCGGTTTGTTGTCGAGCAGGATATCCACCGTCTCGTTGATGGTGCCGCCCGAGGAGTTCTCGATCGGGATCACGCCCAGCGCATCCTTGTTCTTCGACACGAAGGTGCAGACATCCAGGATCCCGGACAGCGGGATCATCGGTAACGGCGCAAAGCGCTTGCGCGCCACGAGATGGGAATAGGTTCCGAGCGGGCCGAGGAAAGCAACGGTTTGTTTTGTCATTTTGCGAATCTCCGTGATAGCGGGCTGGGTGAACGGTCCCGTTATAGCAGCTGCCGCCCTGCAAAAGAAGCCCAAAAACAGGGATCCGGGCTGGCCGGGATCCGGGCGGTTCGACCAATGCTTGCACCATGACGGTAAGCGTGGTACGGTTCCGCGGACCAGACCGGACAATGCCGTCCTGCGGCAACCGTGCAACTCATCCCAGGAGCATGCCCATGATCGAGGAGAAGGATTTTCTGAAGTCCCTGTTTTCACTGCAGGCCGAGCTTAACCGGCGTATCGGTGTGGATACAACGGCCCTGCCTCAGGAACAAAAAACCGAGTGGGTCCTGAATTACTGCCGGGCCATGCAGCAGGAGATCGCCGAGCTCACCGACAGCGTCCCCTGGAAATGGTGGGCGAAGTACCAGCAGTTCGATATGCAGAACGCCCGCGTCGAAGTCATTGACCTTTTTCATTTCCTGATTTCCCTGGCGCAGGTGCTGGACATGTCGGCAGACGATGTCTACACACTTTACTGCAGCAAACACCGCGTCAACCACCAGCGGCAGGACAGCGGTTACACGGAAAAGGACGAGAACGACAACAGGCAGCTTGGAAAGGAAGTATAGTGACAACACGAGTTGACAAGAACAGGAATCGCGTGGTTCCGGCATCCACCATCATGTTTTCCATCATCGCCTCCGCGGTCGGCAGCCTAGTTGCGGCACCGCAGGAGGCACCGACGATCACGGTGACCGCGCCTCCCCTGGTGGCCGAGGAATCCGTGACGGCCTACGGCGGCAGCGTCTCGGTCGTCAGCCGCGAGCAGATGGACAATGCCGGCGCGACCGACCTGCAGTCGGCGCTTCGGCGGGTTTCCGGCGTGACCATCTCGCGCTACACGCTGCTGGGGGCTTTCGGCGGTGCCGACGGTGGTTCGATCTTCATACGGGGACGCGGGACCGGCCGCCCCGGATCCGATATCAAGATCTACCAGGACGGGGTGCCCCGCAAGGTCGGCGTCTTCGACCATCCGCTGATGGACACGCTGGCCGTGGACCATGCGGAACGGATTTCCGTCTACAAGGGACCGCAACCCGCCGTGAGCAGCGGCGCGTTCGGCTCGGCCGATATCGAGTCACGCCGCCGTACACTGCCCGGCCTGGAGACCGAGGCGGAGGTGACGGCTGGCGAACACGGGACGTTGACCGGGAGGCTGCATCACGGCGGACGCCTGGACGGTCTCGATTATTACGGCGGCGTCTCGTACAAGGAAAGCGACGGGCATCGCCCGCATTCCGCTGTCGAGCTGCAGTCGCTTTACGGACGCGTCGGCGGCGCCCTCGGCAGGGGCTTCTCGCTAAGCGCACAGGTGACCGCCACCGATAACATGGTGGAAGACCCTGGCATCAAGGGTACACCGGTTCCAGTGCGGGATCAGTACGCGACCAAGACCGTGACCCCGTCGATACGCCTCGACAACCAGAGCGAACGGACCGACGGGTTCGCCTTGCTTTACTATGAGGACGGCCAGATCCGCTGGGACAAGGACCGCATCGGCGCGCCCGGAACCCCTCCCGGCGCCTCGAATACCGACTGGGAGAACTACGGGCTGCGCGCGGCGCAGACGCTCCGCCTCAGCCCCGCCAGCGTTCAGCTTTCCCTTGACGCCGGATCCGAGGGCGGCTCCACGGAGAACCGCACGATCAGCGGGGCGGTTCCCTTCGCCTTCAAGGATCGCTACGACACCATCACGCCGGGCCTGGCGGCAGACGTGGTCTGGGAAGCGATTCCAGGCTGGACCGTGCAACCGTCGGCAGGAGTCCGCCATTACATGCACAGTGACTTCAGCGACGAGACCGCGCCGCACGCCGGTGTTGCCGTGCGGGGTGCTGGCTGGACCTTTTTCGGCAATGCCGCGCGCGGCGTGAACTATCCGGGCGTCTACGCACCCGGCATCGCGGCATCCACCCTGGATCGCCTGGAGGCGGAAACCCTAGACCATGTCGAGGCCGGCGCGCAGTGGCGGTCCCGGAGCGAGAATGCCATGCTCGGGCTATCCCTCTTCCGAGACCGGACAGACAACCTGCTGCAGTGGACACCGGCAGGTCTGCTGAACGTCGGCAGCGCCGATGCGGACGGGGCGGAAATCACCGCGCACCTGCGGCCTTGTGACCGGCTCGCCCTGTATGCCGGCATCACGCTGCTGGATCCGGAAGACTCCAGGACGCCACGGGCCCCCGACTGGACAGCATCCGCAGGCGCGAGCGTGTCCGTGACGCGAAGGCTTCAGGTCCATGCCGACGTGGATGCCGTGGCGGAGCAGTACGCCTTCAACGGACGCGCAGGCGACGGCGAACGGTTGACAGCCGAAGAAGTGGACCGCTATACCGTCGGCAGCCTGCGGATCACCTACACACCGGTGCTTGCCGAAAAAGGCCGGGTCACGGTATTCGCCGGTTGCGATAATATCGCCGATGTCTCGTATGAGACACAGGCAGGGTATCCCCTGCCCGGCCGGTTTTACAGTGGCGGCGTCCGCGTGACGCTTTAAGGAGGAACCGGGTGCGTGCGATGCGACCAGGGATGGCAGGGCTCCTGTTGCTGTATTCCGTTGCGGTTCATGCGGAACCGCTGCGGGTGACGGTCTCCACCACTCTCATCGAGGGCGTCGCGGCGGCGGTCGGCGGCGGGCAGGTCGCCCTGGTCCCCGTGATCCCGTACGCGATGTGTCCGGGGCATTTCGATCTTTCCCCTCGCAAGGCGGCCGAGATCGCCTCCACCTCCCTTTTCCTGCAGCACGGTTTCGAGGCTTTTGCCCGCGGTCTGACCTTTGCCGATGGAGGCCCCCGCCGCGTCGTGCTGAAGGTTGATGGCAACGGCATGATCCCGTCCGTGCACCGGGAGCTGACGGCGGCGGTGACCGAGGCCCTTTGCGAGGCGGCACCGGCAGACGCCGGCCTGTTCCGCACGAACGCCGCCGCCTATCTGGAACGGATCGCGGCGGCCGAGTCGGCAACCGCGGCGGACCGCGCGACACTGGACGGGGTTCCCGTGCTGACGGCCGTAATGAACGCGCCTTTTGTGGAATGGACCGGCTGCAAGGTGGCAGGGACCTTCCCGCGCGACGAGGCGCTCTCCGCCCGCGCGCTCGGAGAACTGATCCGCAACGGGCGGGCAACCGGCGTGCGCATGATTGTCGATAATCAGCAAAGCATGGGCCGCACGGGGAAACAGCTGGCTGACGACCTTGGCATCCCCCTGGTGATCCTGAGCAATTTCCCGGCTCTTGACAATGACGGGTATCCAGGGGCGCTGCGCGGGGCACTGAGGGAACTCACGGCGGCATCTGGCAGGTAGGAAACAGGGGGACCCATGGCTGATGTGCTGGCGATGATGGAACAGGTCTCGGTGACACTGGGGGGAAAGACGGTTCTCAAGGATGTCTCGTTCACCCTTTCGCACAACGACTTCGTCCTGCTTCGCGGGGCGAACGGGGCGGGCAAGACGACGCTGCTGAAATGCCTGCTGGGAATCCGCCAGCCTACCTCCGGAACCGTGCGACGGGACTTCGGCCCCGGCGGCGCAGGCTACGTGCCGCAGGTACCCGGCGGGGTCGCGACCATGCCGCTGCTCGTGCGCGATGTCGTGGCCATCGGCCGCTGCGCCCATCGGAAGCCTTGGCAACGCCAGACACCAGCCGACAAGGTGGCCGTTGACCGGGCCATGTCTTCAGCCGGCATCGCGCACCTGGCGGCGCGCCCGATCCGGATGCTCTCCGGCGGTGAGCAGCGGAAAATGCAGCTTGCACGCGTGCTTGCACAGGAGGCGAAGGCGCTCGTTCTCGACGAGCCGACCATCCATCTCGACGCCAACTCCCGCCGGGATTTCCTGGAACTGCTCGAACGGGTATTCCGGGAGACCGGGATCGCCGTGCTTCTCGTCACCCACGACGAACATAGCATCCCCGCCTGCTG
>CAZGBW010000256.1:0-2603 GCA_964523995.1 uncultured Victivallales bacterium
CCGGCGGCGGCACCCTCGATGGTGCGGCAGATGAAGATCGCGGTGCCGTCGGTAGCCGGGGCGACGGTATCGTCCGAGGTCACCGTGATGCAGGGCGTGGTGCAACCCGCTTTTGCAGCCTGCGTTGCGAGGGTCGTGCGGAGGTATGTTTCCGCGGCGGCGGTCGCTTCCTCGATGGTCTTGTAGACCGGCGCGTCAGGCACGCCACCAAGGCGCATGCCCCCGTTCTCGTCGGTGGTGATGCGGACCTGCTGGCGAATGGATATCGAGCCGATTATGGCCCCCACGGCATTGGCGACATCGGCATGCGGGGGAATAATGGCCTGCGCGTGCAACCGGGCGCATGCGTCGGGGACGAAGAAGGCCGCCGGGGCCCCGATGCCGATCACCGGGTGTAGAAGTGTGGAGTGCAACCGGAATCCGCCCGCGTTGTTCCCGTCAAGGATCCGGTCGAGCATGGCGATCGCGAGCGGCTGTTTGTCCAGATGATCCGTCGGGGAGTCCTCGCTGAGCTGCTTTTTCAGGATTTCGGCGGCCAGGGTGCGCTCGAAGAGTGTGAGCACGCTTTGGACCCAGGTGGTTGGCGGTTGATGGAAGCGCCGGGCGAAGATCGCGGCGGCGCGCAGGGCGGCGGGGTGGTTCCAGAGGGATACCCGTCCGGCGGCGTGGAGGGCGTCGGTGGGGGTGAAGCCGCAGCGCTGGACGAAATGGAGAGAGGTGAGGCGCTTGAGCGGTACCATGGACGGGTGCGGCTTCTGCAGCAGGGTCGTCAGCTCGTGGAGGCTGCATGGGCGGCGGTCGAGCAGTTCCAGGATCCGGGTCTCGGTATCCGTCAGTTCGGTATCCGGGGCTTTCCCTGACCGCATCAGGAGAATCATGTCGGCACTGGAGAGGAGTCCGGTCTCGACGTGCGCCTCGATCCAGTCCAGTGCCTCGCCTGTGCCGGGGTTCGCCGTTGCCAGCCAGGAGATGGGCGCAACGCGTTCGGGGCCGATCAGGATGCGGTGGTCGCGGAAGTGGATATGGCTGTCTCCCCCAAGGCCGGCGGTCTGCAGATCCAGCGCGCGGATGTGGGTCTGCCAGCCTCCGATGCAGGCACCCTGGGTATTCATGCGGACGCGTCCGTTGCGGAGCACGGCGGTATCGGTGGTGGTGCCTCCGATGTCGGCGACCAGCGCGTCCGGAGTCTGGGCCAGCCAGCCGGCACCGGCAGCGCTGGCCGCGGGGCCGGAGAGCATCGTCTCGAGCGGGCGTTCGCGGGCCGCGGCCAGACTCATGAACGAGCCATCGCTGCGAACGACCATGACCGGACCGCCGACACCGGCGAAGGCCAGCGCGTCCGTAATGCGGCTGAGCAGGGCCTCGAGGCAGGGGATGATCCGGGCGTTGAGAGCCGCGGTTTCGGCACGGATCCGGTAATGAAGCGCGCTGGAAAGCTCGTGACTGCAGGTGACGCTCATGCCGGTGGCGTCGCGGATGACGGCCTTGACCGCCAGTTCATGGGCCGGATTGGCGTGCGCGGCATAGCCGCCGACCGCAAAGGCGGTGACGCCGGCGCGGCGGATCAGTTCCTGCGCGACGGCCCGGACCTGTTCCGCGTCCACCGGCTCGATCTCGGTCCCGTCGATCTCGAGGCGGCCGCGAATGACCGCCAGGGGTGCATGGCGGAATCCCTCGGGATCCTTCCATCCGCAAGGGGGCATGACGAGCAGCCCGACAGTCTGCCCGCGGTTTTCAACGATGGCGTTGGTGGCGACGGTGGTGGATACGGCGGTCAGGCAGACGCGCCGGCGTGTTTCCGCATCGAGGCCGCCCAGCGCCTCGCGGATGCCGACACTGTAGTCCCAATGGGTGGTCAATGCCTTGCATTTGAAAAGGACCTCGCTGCTGGCGAAGTCGTAGAGCACGGCATCGGTGTACGTGCCGCCCGCATCGATGCCGAGGCCGATGCCGTGCCGGGCGGATGACGGGGGGATGGCGGCTGCGGGGTTCTTGCCGGGCAGGTCTGCGGCGCTGGCCGCCACGGTGCCGGGGATGGTGGCGTCCAGGCGGCGGCGCAGGCCGTCGTAGCGGGTGGTTGCACCGGGCGGCACCACGAGAATGGTGTCCGAGGTGACGGTGGCGGTGAGTGCCCCCTTCAGCAGGTCGTGGGTACCGTCGAGGCGGGCGTATTCCCAGCCGAAGCGGGCGGCCATGTCGCAGGCCTGCTTGGCGTAACGTTCCTTTGCCTGTCCGGTGCCCGTGTCAATGAAGGCCGAGCGGGTGTAATTGCGGGTCCAGCTTTGCATGAAGTCACGGATATAGTCCGCGTTGTCGCTGCCGTAGGCCTCGACGAGCTGTTCGTAGGTCGAGTAGAGGGGGTGTGCCGCGCCGTCGGAGCCCATGTTGCGGCGGGGGCTGCCGTCACCCTTCTCCTCGACCCATCCGGCCGAGAGGTAATACGTGCCGGGGTGGGCGGCGAACTGCCGGCTGTATTCGGCATCGGATCCCAGGAAGAGGGCGATGCAGTCGTGCACGCGGGGGATGACCAGCGGAATGCCGCGCGCATGCAGGCCGACGGTGCCCCGGCCGCAGACGCCGTAACCGATGACGATGCGCGAGGA
>CAZGBW010000256.1:2703-4617 GCA_964523995.1 uncultured Victivallales bacterium
AGAGGAGCTTTCATGCACCCCGTCGCCAATCATCTGATCCAGTTGCAGGAGTTGACACTTGTTCGCGAGGAACAGCAGGTTGCCGCCGGTGCGGCGCATCTCGAGCAGCTCGACGAGGCGATCCAGTCGATGACGGGGCGGTTGCCGGACCCGGTTCGCGTGATGTTCGGCAAACTGGCGGCGAAGGATCACAATGTGATCGTGCCGGTGGCGGATAACCTGTGTGCGGTCTGCCGGATGCAGTTGCCGATCAGCCTGGTGCAGCAGGTGCGGATGGAGAGGGAACTGCATGCCTGTCCGAACTGCGCCCGTTATCTTTACATGCCGGAGGCGGGGGCGCGCAATACACGCCGCCGCCCCGGGCGGTTCGAGGTCCAGAAGCCCGGTATCTCGCGTTTCTCGGCGCCATCGCTGATGATTGCCAAGCTCAAGGGGAAGGATCGCGAGGAGGTTATCCGGGAGCTGGCTGAACGACTTGCTGAGGAGGGTTTTGTGGACAAGGCGGAACCGCTGGTGGAAAGCGCCTTGCGACGCGAGGCGCTTTTCTCGACGGCGGTGGATCACGGGCTGGCCTTTCCGCATGTGCGCGGGGTGGAGGGCGGCGCGCTGACACTGGCGGTCGGCATGAGTGCCAAGGGTGTCCACTTCGACGGGGCGGCAGGGGTGCTCTCGCGTGTCTTTTTCTTCATGTTGATCCCGACCTCGGCGAGTTCGTTCTACCTGAAGTTGCTGGCAGGATTGACGGAGACGTTCATGGATGCCGAGGCGCGCCAGGCGTTGCTGGATTGCAAGGATGACGCGGGGATGTGGAAGGCGTTGGTCAAATTGACGCGCAAGGCCATCAAGTAGCTTGTTGCCGACCCTGCTCTGCCGGGGTGAATTCATCTGGGTATATCTATGCAGCGAAAAGCAGCAATCCATGGCGGGTTGAAGCGGGTCTCGATCCGGGCGCAGCGCTCCAGGGCCTACCTGGTGACGGCCTTGGCGCTGACAACGGTGATCCCGATGCTGTGTTTCTGGCTGGTCATGCTGTCGCTTTATACCGACCTGTTGCCGGATTCGACGCTCATGCGCCTGGGGGTGGGGGTGGCTGGTGGCTTGGCAGGGTTGGCGGGTTACGGGATGCTGCGCGTTTATCCGGCGAACCTGGAGCGGGTCCGGAACTACCTTTTCCGGATTGCTGTCGAGGACCTGCCGGCACACGCCGAGCTGCTGCCGGGCGAGCAGGATTCCAGCGATATCGAGTTTTACCTGAACGAGGTGCTCAGCGGGCTGCATAAACGCATCGCGCGGCTGGACGAGGAACTGGCGCGATCCCAGCGACTCCTGGGCACGATCGAGAAGCAGTCTGCCGAGATCATGGCGGCAGAGCGGCAGCGGGTGATGCTGGAGAGTCTCGGGGCGGCCTGTCATCACATCGGTCAGCCGACCACGGTACTCTCGCTGTATCTGACACGGTTGCGGGATCAGCCCGGTGAGAAGATGGAGGAGCAGAACCTGAATGCATGCCTCAACGCGGTCGATTCCATCTCGACGATCCTGAGGAAGCTGATGCGGGTCAGTGAATACCGCACGGTGCCCTACGCCATATTCCACGACGAGGAAGGCCGGAAGACGGACGAGCAAGTCAAGATCCTGGACATTGACCAGAAACAGGGTTGACCGGCCGGGTCACCGCGAAAGCTTGATCCGGGACATGTAGTGCTGCAGCACGCTGCTGATGACATCCGCACGTGTCAGATCCTCGGTGTAATAGTCGCTGTTGCCCTGGCGAAGCATGGCCTCGACGGTTACCAGGCGCAGCCCTCCGCGCTCACGCATCCGCACCTGGGCGTAAGGCAGCTTGCGGTCCGGCAGTGTCCGTTCCTGCAGCCGGTACATGATTTCCTCGGTGGTGCCGTCGAACACGGTGAT
>CAZGBW010000257.1:0-4594 GCA_964523995.1 uncultured Victivallales bacterium
CGCATTCGTGCCTGTGTTTTCATTACGTTCCACCCTTTTTTGAAGAAGTATTCAGTATTCAGTTTTCAGTAAAACAACTGGCCTCACCCACTTATTCCGCCTTCCTTCTCTGGACTAAACGAGCCTTTTTCTCCAAGGGGACTACTCCATTGATCCGTACCGCCGTAAAACAGACTGCACCCATCACTCTTGTAGTATGCCATATTTTGGAACACGCCTGAAAGAAGTAACTATATGCAGAATCGTACAAAAATATTGCCCATTCGAACGTTGGTACTGTCAAACGTTCTATGAAAAGAATGAAAACGGGGAAGCGGTTAACGACAGCGGCGACGAGAGCGGCTAACGAGTAGTGAGTATCTCAATCGTACACCGTTCGCGTCGCCGTTCGCGTCAACCGAGGACGACCGCTCACGCACTCCGGTTGCGGTCCGCCTTCGGGGGATGACCGTAGCGCTTCCGGTAGGCCCGGCAGAATGCCGCGACACTGCGATACCCTACCTGCGTGGCGGCCTCGTTGACTTTCAGATCGCCCGATATCAGAAGGTTGCGCGCCGTCTCCAGCCGGCGCGCCCGGAAATAGGCACCGGACCCCTCGTTCATCTCGCGCCGCATCAGCCGGCGCAACCGCACCGGATGCAAACCCAGCGACCTGGCGATCTCGCCCACCCCGCGCACATCCGCCAACCGCGTATCGATGGCGCGCAACACCGTCCGCATGGGCGGTGGAGTTCCGGCCGCCTGCCCCCGGTTGATGCCGCTATAGGCATCCAGCCACCTCTGCCCGTCCCAGCCGGCGAGCAGGGCGTTGCGGAACGTAATTTCCAGCCGCTGCACCTGGTCATAGTGGTCACGGGGAATGGGCCGGATCCCGTCCAGAAGCCCGGCAGCGCTCGCATAGAGCGGGTGTCGCCGCCGCAGGACCCGGTCGTCCCAGCACGCGCGGATGGCAAGGTACGGCGTACGATACACGCCCTTCACCCCCGCCAGCGTGGCCGGGCTGTGTATCCGATGCAGAACGCCGACAGGGATTTCGGGGGGCACCTGGCTCCAGGGCATGCACCAGCAGGCCCCCTTCACCGGCGCCCAGCGGCTCTCCCCTTCCGCCAGCGACGGCCCGCGCGGAAACGGCAGGAACACATACTGCCGCAGTTTCGTGGCCGGCATCGTCGCAAAATGACTGAGCCACCCGAAGCCGGCGGGCGCGTCCTCGCGGTCCAAGGACAAGTGCTCCGCATGGACGCGCGTCAGATCCCCCGGGGCAATCCACCGGCGTTCCATCACCAGCCACCTCATCCATTCATAGGCCTCGATGGCCCGCCGCCCGTCCCGCAGCATCGCCATGCCGGAAGCGGGCGCCACGCCGTTGGATCCCAGAAGCGCCATCAGCAGTCCTTCCCGGAACCGGTTGCCTGCGGCGAGCATGAACAGCGGCTGCCGCGCCGCCGACATCCTCGACAGGAACACCTCCATCTCCTTCCATGTCTGCGGCGGATCGAGACGGAACCGCCGCAGGAGGGAAACTTTCACGTAGAACACAAAGGGCGCGATGTCGTCAGGAATCGCGTACAGACGGCCATCCAGCCTGCACATGGCCAGGGCTTCGGGGCAATAGGCGGACAGGTCACCCGGCTTGAACCATTCGTCCAGCGGACGGATCCACCCCTGGCGCGCCAGGGAGGGAACATCGTCGTAACGGATCAGGCTGAGCGCCAGGCGGGTATGCCAGTTCTCCAATTCCGCGACAAGCGTGTCGCCGATCCCGGACATCTCAGTCGGCATCCGTTCCCAGCGGAGTTCCGGAATCACACGATCGTAGGCGCCTTCCATGCCCGGAAACACCCAGCCCACGGGCCGGGTATCCCCATCCCGCGTCCCCTCGCCACGCTTTCCGCTCCGTTTGCTCATTTACAAATAGTGTGCCGATTCCCACTCCATTGTCAACCCGCTTGAGGCCTGCCCAGGGCAAACGCATCTAAATTACCTTTCATCTGGCGTTTAGGCATTTTTTTGGAGTGCGGTCCCGCAGTGGCGCATACGCGTCAACATAAGGGGAGAGCTTTAATCATCGTTAAATTGTCATGGTGTCGGTATGTGCAAATGGCCATTTTTTGGAGTGCGGCGGCTCGACGCCGCTTTCCCGCAGCCTGGCTTGACAGGCTGTGTGCTGACGCGGGGACGTTGGACTGATCGAAGAAGGGCGTGTCAAGCCACGCCGAAGAAAAGCGGCGTCGAGCCGCCGCACTCCATAGCAAAGGACATCAGATATAACATTAACGGCATCAAGATATTACGTGCTAGGTTGACGCCTATGCGCAGTGGCGGGACCGCACTCCAAAAGCTTTTCGGCCCGGTAATTGCCTAGATAGTCCTTATCTTAGCGCAGGAGGACAGGTTCTCAGGGCTTGGCTGCGGAATCGGCAGACTTGCTGTACACATCCAACTCGAGTCCGATCCTGGCGGCCGTCGGGATGTCGATTCGCGTGTACACCCCCTCGTCCACGCCGCGGTCCTGAACGGTACGGACGGCGAAACCATGGAACGGTTCACCGCCGGCCACGGCCTTGACCACCCGCGTCACATCCACCTTGAACTCCTTGGGCGGGGCATAGTCCTTGCCGTCAGGCTGCTTCGGCACCACCACCGTCCCCGCCACGTCGCCAATGTTCGCGAAGTCATACGCCTGCCCCGCCGCGAACGGTGCCTTCAATGGCGCGGCCGCGAGTTTCACGGCCGCGTTGTCCTTCCCCCGGATCACCGGGATGACCAGCCGCGCTCCGCCGATCTCGGCTGCCGGAGGGAGATTCTCCAGTTTCCCGCCCGCCAGCACAACCCACGTCTCGGCCGGAACCCACTTGATGAAATGATTGGCGGCCGTCTCGCCCTTGAGGCTCACCGCGTGGCTGACCTTCAGTTCCAGCGTCCGGGTGGCGACCTCCCGCGGAACCGCCTTGGGCAGCACGGCGGTCCCGATCTTGAACGGATTCGGCAGCGTCTTGAGCTCGCCCGCCGGGTCAGGCTTGAACTCCACCGCGCCTTCGGGCAGCGGAAGCGGCTCGGCTCCGGGCGAAAGGACCTCGCGCCGCACAAACACCATGCGGGGATACACCGGCTGCTTGCCCTTGGGCGTCGGAATATTGATCTCGAACTCCGCGGGCAGATCCTTCGCCAGGAACTCGCGCCGGACATAGACGGGCTTCTCCGCCCACGTAGCCCCGTGCCCCTTGGCGATCTCGTTCCCCTCGTCGCACAACTGCTCGTAGGTCTTGTTCCGGGAGCCCGGACAGAACGCATACGTGACCACCAGCCGGTTCCCGCCCAAGGCAGCCTTGTCCCCCACGGAGACGCGCACAACGTTCCGTCCGGGAGAGAGGTACGGCAAGGCGCAGGGATTGTTCTGGACCGTCGCCTCGACGCGCAGATCCTCGAGCGCTGCGCGGAACGTCAGCCTGAGCAGCGCGGAGTACGCGCCCTTGACCGCCGCGCCGAAATCCTGCAACGCGACGTCCTTCCACTGCTTGCCGCCATCCGTTGAAATCTCGGCCTTCTCGATGCCTTCGGCTTCCCCCTTACCCAGCGTCATGGGATACGGAGACCGGAGCGCGACGACCACCACACACGGCTTGCCGGGATCGGCCGGAACCAGCGTCCCGCTCTCGACCTTCACGTTCTCCGCGGCGGCAAACGACTCCAGGACGTCCTCACTGGAAAAATCCGGACGGAAGACCAGCAGCCCGTTGGCGTAGCTCCGCCGGTCGCGCCCGGGCATCAGGTATGGCTCCAGAATCGGTCCGTTCTCCGGCGAGTTACGGAAATCCTTGTTGTTGCAGCCATGCGACGGTGCCTCCTTGCCGTTGGCCCAGTACCAGGCGTTCGACACGGGATTCCAGGTCGAGGTCAGCGAATAACCCGGCGCCAGGTTGATGTCGGTCGAGTATTCCCCCGTCGCATGCTGGATGCCAGCCCATGACTCCGGCGAACCCTGGCTGCTGCGGCTGTTCACGCCGCTGATCACGGCATCCGGACTGTCGCCGCAGACGAGGAACGCAGGCGCCGTCCAATTGACGCTATCGCCACGACGCTCGAACGCGTTGTCCTTCGCGTACCAGACCTTGCGGGCCTTGTCGAAGACCAGCGCGTCTGTGATCAACGCCTTTGAATCCTTCTGGAGATCGTCCAGTCCGGCGATCCGCCTGCCGCCCGGGGCTTTGGGATCGGGCATCCAGACGTAGTACTTGAGGAACGCATCCAGGTAATGCCACGTCCCGTCATACTCCGCCTCCACCGTCGTATGCCCCGGTTTCGACCACCCCACAAAGCGCCATTTCCAGCCGAGTTCGCGCCAGAGGGCCGACTGCGCGCTATGCAGTCCGCCGCAGAGCGACCAGCCATAGACGTTGATTAGCTTGAGCGCCGAAAGCCCTTTCTCGGACGGGTACTGGAGGTGGTAGTGGCTCAGGATCATGAAATTGTAGATCGCCACTGCTTTCTCGTCGTTGTTCGCGCAGCCCCGTGTGACACTCTCGGCGATCGCCTTCAGCGACGAGCAGTCGGGCGCCAGATCCGGCTGCACCTTGATCTGCCGCACCTCGGC
>CAZGBW010000258.1:0-4580 GCA_964523995.1 uncultured Victivallales bacterium
CCATTGTCCGGGTTTCCGGGCCGGACGCGCTGGCTATCGCCGACCGGATATTCCGCTGTTCGGGTCCCCGGCCGTCGGCACGGCCAGCGGGCTCCTTTGTCTATGGTCACGTGCATACCGAGCATGACCTCGACGAGGCCATCCTTCTGATCTATCGCGCACCCGCCAGCTACACGCGGGAAGACGTGATCGAGATGCAGGGCCATGGCGGCACCGCCTCCGCCCGGCGACTCCTGCGCGCCGCCCTGTCCAACGGTGCCCGACTGGCGGACCCCGGCGAGTTCACTCGGCGCGCGTTCCTTTCCGGCAGGATAGACCTCCTCCAGGCGGAGGCCGTGATGGACCTGATATCGGCCCAGTCCGAACGGGCCGCCGCCGCCGCCCTCGAACAGCTCGAAGGCTCACTCAGCAGCGCCTTCAACCAGCTTTACGACCGGCTGATCGAAATTGCCTCCGAGCTTGAAAACCGCCTGGATTTCGAGGAGGACGAATTACCGGCAAGGACACTGGACAGCCTTCGCGCGAAACTGGACATCCAGCGGGATGCATTGCGCCTCCTGGCTAAAACCTGGGAGGAGGGGCACCTGCTACGGGAAGGAGCCCTGGTTGTGATTGCCGGCAAACCCAACGTCGGCAAATCCACACTCATGAATACCCTGCTGAACAAACCGCGGGCGATTGTCACCGACATCCCCGGCACCACGCGCGATACGCTTGAGGAACAACTTGTCCTGAACGGGTTTCCCATCCGACTGGTGGACACCGCGGGCATCCGCGACGCGGACTGCGGCATCGAACAGGAAGGCATTCGGCGAGCCCGCTCCCTGATGGGTTTGTCAGATTTAACTCTTTTACTATTAGATGGTTCTGAATATTTGAATGATCAGGATATGGATCTCATCGCCAGTCAGGATCCAAGAAAGACCCTGTTGGTGATCAATAAGAAAGACAAGGGACAAAAGCTTGAAAAGAAAGACATTGCGTCTTTACGTCATGTATCCTGTTCCCTTTTGACCGGAGAAGGATTGAGCGAGCTGAAGACCGCACTCTCTGAGGCTTTGCACTTGGATACCGCATCTGCATCCCCCCCGCGCGCGGTCATCTCCGAGCGCCATTTCGCCGTTATTCAAACAACCACGGAAAGACTCGATCATGCCGCATCAATCCTCGCTGGCGCTGGCGACTCTTTCGAGACACTGGCATCGTCCGAGATCCGGGAGTCCATTGAACAGATTGGAAACATCACCGGACGGACGTACCACAGCGAACTCCTTGATATGATCTTCTCGCGGTTTTGTGTGGGAAAGTGAAAGACTATGGATTTTGACGTGGTGGTGATCGGCGGCGGCCATGCCGGCTGCGAGGCGGCTCTGGCGGCGGCACGCTCAGGAGCACGAACACTGCTTGCAACCATGCAGGCGGCAGGGGTCGCCTGCATGCCATGCAATCCATCCGTTGGCGGACTTGCCAAATCGCATCTTGTTTTCGAGCTGGATGCACTCGGTGGCGAAATGCCAAGAAACACCGACTTCACTGGCATCCAGTTCCGGGTTCTCAACACCAAAAAAGGCCCTGCCGTCCGGGCCAACCGTGTGCAATGCGATAAGGCCGCCTATTCTTCCAGAATGGCGGCGGTGATCGCTGCCCAGGAAAACCTGACCACCATCGAGACCACCGTTCGTGAAATCGAGGTGGAAAACGGAACCGTGCGAGGCGTCGTTCTTGGCGACAGGACGAGAATCAAAACAAAAACGGTCGTCCTGACGCCAGGAACGTATCTGCATGGACGGATTCATATCGGCACCGACGTCCGCCCCGGCGGGCGTGGCGATATGGGATCCTCCGATGAACTCGGCCAGAACTTGAAGGCGCTTGGGTTTCGTATGGAACGACTCAAGACCGGAACGCCCCCGCGATTGCACCGGGACTCGATTGATTACCAGCGCATGAGCCTTCAAGGCGGCATGGAGCCACCGCCATTTTTCTCTTGGGAAGCACATCGGGCCGCCGATATGTTCCACGTGGAACATGACAAGAACAACGGACCCCATGGCGTCGCTGACCCTGGACTGTTCCACGTGGAACAATCCGCGGTTTCCCCCCTGATGCCGTGGCGACCGGGCTCGGACCAGATGCCGTGTCACTTGACGCATACGACATCGGAGACACACGAGATCATCGCGGCGAATCTGGACAAAAGCTCGCTTTACGGCGGCGGCATATCCGGGACCGGCGTGCGCTATTGTCCGTCGATCGAGGATAAGGTCGTAAAGTTCTCGGACAAGGATTCGCATCATGTCTTCATCGAACCGGAGGGGCGCAATAGCCTTTTGATGTATCCGAACGGGACGTCGAACAGTCTGCCAACGGACATACAGATGGCCATGATCCATTCGATACCGGGACTCGAGAGGGCTGAGTTCATCGAATGGGCGTACGCGATTGAATACGATTTTGCGGACCCGACGCAGCTTCGCCACACACTCGAGGCGAAATCGGTTGCAGGGTTATACCTGGCCGGCCAGATCAACGGGACAACCGGATATGAGGAAGCGGCCGCGCAGGGTTTTGTTGCGGGGGTGAATGCCGCGCGCCGGGCACTGGGTCTTCCGGACTGGATCCTGAACCGGAGCGAGGCGTATATCGGGGTTCTGATTGATGATCTTGTGACCAAGGGCACGGACGAACCGTACCGGATGTTCACATCGCGGTCGGAGCACCGGCTTTCCCTGCGACAGGACAATGCCCGGTTCCGGCTTTGCCATCATGCCATGCAGATCGGCATTGCAGATCCTTGTTTCACCAATGAGACGGTTGTCTTCGCGCGGCAAATCGAATCGGAGGCGGCCCGGCTGGAACGGACGTTTGCCGGTCAGTTTTCCCTTGGGCAGCAGTTGCGGCGACCGGGGGTTGGTTATCGCGATTTGCCTCAATCCGATCAAGGGTTGGCAGATGCCGTTATCGAGCAGGTGGAAATCCAGCTTAAATACCAGGGCTACATTGATCGGGAGCAGACGGGGATCCGGGCATTGCAGACGATGGAACATCAGCGAATCCCCCGCGATATCGACTACTGGTGCATCAAGACCATCCGTTACGAAGCCCGTGAAAAACTAAGTTTGATACGGCCGGAATCCATGGCGCAAGCCGCACGGATTCCTGGCATAACCCCGGCAGATCTGGCTATTCTTAGCATTTTCATCCGGAAACTGCCGCCGCAACATTCAATCCCCGTGAACGAAGAGCATTGATCCGTAATCGTTTGTGAATTGGTGACCGTCATGTGTTTGAAGGGTTGTGATAGCGCTTGGAGTCAGGATTCCCGCTGCGGAAAGCCTCGTGACTCTCTTTGCTCAGCTGGCGCCGCCCAGGGAAGCGGCCATGCTCCCAGGTGATCTTTATTCATGGGGCGTTGATCGAAATATATCACCGCGCCTTTAGCCTGCTTTCTTCGCCGTCTGAGGCCATAATGAGAATTGCTGCCCATCAATACTTCACCATTGCAATCGTCCCACAAATATGCCAGCTTATAAATTGTTTTGTAACTACTCAGGTCATAGGGTTCAGGGTTCAGGAAATTCGAAGAGGAAAGCGGGCAAAAGAAGGGGTACTGACATCCTGGACGTGCGATTCTTTCCTGTTTTTCCCTGAACCCCGACCCCTGAACCCACCCCTCCGTTTTTCTTGCAAGCCTGGGCTCATCGGGTTGGGCGAATGCACCCGGTGTGCCGGGCAAGAATGAATGGGTCCCTTTGGGAGGATTAAGCGGGCCGGTTGAATTAGCCGCGTAATAGCAGCTGATAAGTTATTTACTATTAAACGTTTACGATTATGAATTCCATGATGATGGCGGGCCGGCACGCTTTATGTGGATTTGGTTTATGCGGCAAATGGACTGGAGGATTGGACGATGGCGGGGAAATGGTGGAACGGGCCTGTGCGCAGGGACCCGGACTTCAACAATGTGCTCAAGGTGCTGCGGCGGGAAAAGCCAGACCGCCCGACGCTCTTTGAGTTTTTCCTGAACTGGCGGTTCCACCGCTTTATCGTTTCGGGGAAAAGCGAGGGGGATGAGCTTTATCCCGGCACGGCCGAGGAGGAAATGCGCTGGCGAATGGCGGCATTTCGCGCCGTGGGTTACGATTATACCACGGTCGGCGTCCCCGGGTTCTCCTTTCCGCTTCGCGAGCAGGCCCACAAGGCAACGATCTCGGCCAACGACGGGGCCATGATCACGGATCGGAAATCGTTCGACGCATACCCGTGGCCAGACCCAGGTGACGCCGATTACCCCATGCTTGACCGGCTTGGCGGGGAAATGCCTGCAGGCATGAAACTGGTCGTCTACGGGCCGGGCGGCAGCCTTGAAAACGCGAACTTTATTCTCGGTTTTGAAAACATGTGCTACCTCATCGCGGACGACGAGCATCTGGTTGAGGATGTCTTTGAGGCCATCGGCACCCGCTTGGTCAAATACTACACCCGCGCGCTGGAATGCGATGCGGTCGGCGCCATCATCAGCAACGATGACTGGGGGTTCAAGAGCCAGACCATGCTTTCGCCCGAGAATATGCGCCGGT
>CAZGBW010000259.1:0-4574 GCA_964523995.1 uncultured Victivallales bacterium
AAGGCTCGCATGAGGAGCTGATGGCCCTCAACACCAAATACGCCAAGCTGGTCCGCCTCCAGGGGGCGTCCGCGCGCCATGACACGATTGATGCGCTTGAAGCCAAGGCCAAGGAGGCGGAGGACGCGAGCCTGGCGGTGCCACCTGCCGGCATGCCGGCGATCGCGGGCCACTGCACGCGCTGGCTCACCCCGGAAAACGCGCGGATCCACCTCGGCGGGCATAATGCGCTGCATGTCACGGTGATGGATGAACGCGTTTACCAGGGGGTCTACGCCCTTCGCTGCCTGCCGGTGCAGAAGCCATCGGAATTCATCAGCCTCCGGTATCTGAACAGCGAGAACCGTGATCAGGAAGTCGGCATTATCCGCAATCTTGAGGACTGGCCCGAAGAAACCGTCAGCCTGGTCCACCAGTCCCTGCTGCGCCGTTATTTCGTCCACGAGGTGCGGAGCATCCAGGCCATCAAGCCGTTCCAGAACTTCCTGACGTTCAATGTGGATACCCACCTGGGACCGATGGAGTTCATCATGAACTATGCCTACGACTCCGCCCGGGACTATGGCCAGCAGGGTAAAATCCTGATGGATGTCGAGGATAACCGTTTCCTGATCCCCGACATCCGCGCGCTGACACCGGCCGAGCGCAAGATCTTCGAGCGCTATATCTACTGGTAACCCACCCGCCGGGGCCTGCTCGCCTGCCTGCAGCGGGTGGCGGATCACACGGTCTGCTGGCGGACGAGGCGGGCGTAGTAGCCGTTGCGCTCCATCAGTTCGTCGTGGGTGCCATCCTCGGTGATGACGCCGCCGGTGAGGATGCAGATACGGTGGCAGCGCATGGCCATCGACACACGCTGCGAGACGACCACGGCGGTCTTGCCCAGCATCAGCCGGGCCAGCGTCTCCTGGATGCGACGCTCGGTCTCGGCATCGAGCGCGGAGGTCACGTCGTCGAGCAGCAGGACCTCGGGCTCGGTGAGCAGGGCGCGGGCGATGGAGATGCGCTGGCGCTGGCCGCCCGAGAGGGTGGTGCCGCGTTCGCCGACCAGCGACTCGTACTGGATCGGCAGGTTCATGATGAAGTCGTGGCACTCGGCCGCCTTGGCCGCGGCCATGATCATCGAGGGCGATGCATCCGGATCGCCGTAGGTGATATTGTCCCGCACCGTTCCAGTGAAAATCTGGGCTTCCTGCGGGACGAGCGCGACATGGCGGCGCAGGGCGTCGAAACGGACTTTCGGCAGGGGGATGCCGTCCACGGAGATCTGCCCGGCCTGCGGGTCGTAGAGGCGGCTGAGCAGGTGCAACAGCGTGCTCTTGCCGCTGCCGCTGGGCCCCATGATGCAAAACCACTTGCCGACCGGGATGGTCAGGGAGACGCCGCGCAAGGCCGCGTCCGTTCCGGCATTATAGGCGAACCGCACGTTGCGCACAGCCAGGCCATCCTTCAGCGGCACGGGGAACGGTACCGCCCCCGGTGTCTCCTTGACCTCGATCGGTTCCTCCAGGATCTGCATCAGCCGCTGGGACAGGACGAGCAACGACGAGGCCGTGGACGCCAACTGGGTCAGGCCGACGACCGGGGCGAACAGGGTCGCGGTCACGCTGTAGGCGAACAGCATCTCGCCGAGCGTGAGGTCGCGTCCGATCACCATGCCCGAACCGGCCAGGAACAGGCCCAGCGTGGCGGTCGAGGTGATGATCACCCCGCACATGTTCAAGGCCGCGCTGTAGCGCTCGTGCGCGAGTACGTCGCGGAACATGCTGTGTGAGAGCCGGCGGAAGACCAGGCGCTCGTGGGCCTCGCGCCCGTAGGCGAAAATGGCGCGCACGGCGTCGATCTTCTGCGCGGTATAGCCGTACATGCAGGAGTTGGTGTGGCGCGTCTCGCGATGGATCGGGATCATCCGCCGCTGGAAGAAACGCACGAGCGAGACATAGGGGAGCAGGACCAGCACGAATGCGAGCGCCATGCGGGCGTCGATCGTGAGCAGCAGCAGGATGCCGACCCCCACCATGACGATCTGGTGGCCGGCCTGCGTGATGGTATCCACGAGTTGCTGGCGCATGGCGTCGACATCGGAGAGGATGCGGGCCAGCAGCCGCCCCGGGGGGTGGCGCTCGTGATAGGCCTTCGAGAGCGAGAGCACCTTGCGGTGCAGATCGTCGCGCAGGCTGCGCGTGATCTCGCGCTTGGTGTTGATACGGATTCGCGCCGCCAGGCGCGCGGCCATGTTGAGGCCGATCAGGGTTGTGATGAACACCAGGAACATGCCGAGCAGGGCAGAGCCGGCACCGGCCGGCCGGGGAGAGGCGGAGACGATGCGGAAGCGTTCACTGACGGAGCCATGATGCGGCGTCCGGGCTGGCCTCGGCCGGTTCTCGCGGGCATTGACCACGCTGCGGAGGGTCAGCGAGGAGCCTGTGGGGGGGCGCATGGTCTGCACGACTAGGATACGATCCACAACGATGCGCGAGTAAAAGGCCAGCAGGTAGCCGGAACAGGCGTTGATACTGAGCAGGAGAATGCAGACGATAACCGGCTTGAGGTGCGGCTTGAGGTAGTGGCGCAGGAACCGCATAACGGGTGTCCATGCGGATCCGCCGGCCCAGCGGTCCTGGTCCAGTGGCGGGCGGTAGGGGATGTCATGATGGTCGCGGCGCATCAGACGGTCTCCTCGCTCAGCACGCCGCGACCGGCATGGCTTTCGTACAGGCGGCGGTAGCGGCCGTCCTTGATCTCCAGCAGCGCGTCATGGCTGCCGGATTCCACGATGCGTCCGCCATCGAGCAGCAGGATGGTATCGGCATGGCGGATGGTGCTCAGGCGGTGGGCGACCACGAAGGCGGTACGCCCGTGAAGGAAGCGCGCCAGCGCGGTCTGGATCTTCTTCTCGGATTCGCTGTCGAGCGAGCTGGTGGCCTCGTCCATGATGAGCATGGGCGGATTGGCCAGGATGGCGCGCGCAATGCTGATCCTCTGCTTCTGGCCGGTCGAGAGTTCGACGCCGCGGGCACCGAGCAGCGTGTCGTAGCCATTGGGCATGGCTTCGATTTCGTCATGGATCTCGGCCAACCGGGCCGCGCGGGTAAACTCCTCCGCCGTGGCATCAGGCCGGGCGTAGCGGATATTGGCGGCGACCGTCGCGTTGAACAGCAGCGATTCCTGCAGCACGATGCCGAACTGCCGCCGCAGGGATGGCAGGTCGTATTCACGGACATCGCGCCCATCGATGCGAATGCTGCCCCGCTGCACGTCGTAGAACCGCAGCAGCAGCGAAAGCACGGTGGTCTTTCCGCAGCCGGTCGGCCCCACGAGCGCGACCATGTGGCCGGCCGGCACCTGCAAGTTGAAATCGCGCAGGATCGGCGTGTCGGGCTTGTAGTGGAAATGAACGTGCTGGAAGTCTACCGTGCCCTTCACGCGCCCGACCCTGGATGAATTCGGGGCGCTAGTGATCGCCGGTGTCTCCTCGAGCATCTCAAAGAGCCGGTCGGCCGAGACGCCCACGTTCTGGAACTGCTGCGCGATCATGGAAAAACGCACTGCCGGCCAAAGCAGTTGCATGGCATAGGCGGTGAAGGCGACCACATCGCCGTAGGTCGCCTCGCCCGCCAGGACCAGACCGCAGCCGGAAAAGAAGATCAGCGCATGGCTGAGCCCCTGCAGCAGGCTCGTGTTCATGTTGAAGGTGTTGTTGGCGTTTACCGATTCCTCGAACAGGACGGCCACCTGGTCCGACTGCTCCCTGAAAATGGCTTGCTCGCGCTCCTCCGCCCCGTAGGTCTTGACCGTCAGCGAGCCGCCCAGCCGGTTGCTCAACCCGCTGGCCAGGCGGTCCTGCGACTGGCGGAAACGGCGGCTGGTAATGCGGATACGGGCGACATTCAGGCGGTAGTTGAGGGCGAACGTCGCCACCACGATCAGCAGCAGGATCGCCAG
Source organism: uncultured Victivallales bacterium (assembly GCA_964523995.1). Classification (GTDB taxonomy): domain Bacteria; phylum Verrucomicrobiota; class Kiritimatiellia; order UBA8416; family UBA8416; genus UBA8416. Next base: position 3,946 of record CAZGBW010000259.1, read on the forward strand.
TCGCCAGTTGATCATGAACGTGATCACGACGGAGACCAGGGCGGTGATCAGGTCCGAGAGGATCTGCACCGAGGAGGCGGTGACCATGTTCTGTACGGCGGCGCTGTCCTCCATGAGGCGGCTGACCAGTTTGCCGCTGCTGTTGGCGTGGAAGAAGCCGAGCGAGAGTTTCAGGAAGTGGTCGTAGACGGCGGCCCGGATGCGCAGCACGAACTTCTGGCCGACGGTGGCGATCCAGAGGTGCTGGATGAGGCCGGAACCTGCAGAGACGAGCGGCACCAGCAGCAGCGCAATCCCGAGCGGCAGGAACAGGTCCGTGCGTCCGCGGGTCAGCACATGGTCGATAATCGCCCGCGTCAGCAGCGGTGGCAGCATCCCGATCGCCGACATCAGGCCGGTCAGCATCAGCAGGCCGACGAGGTGCCGCCGGAACGGCTTGATGAAGCGCCAGAGGGTCGCGTTTCGCTGGGCATTCATAGGCTCGTTCCGGGGTGGTTAGCGTATGCCGAACATCCAGAACCAGAAGGGCACGGTGGACACCGTGACCCGCGCCTCGGCCGACGTTCCCGGCGGTACGGCCATCCCGAGGTCGTCAAAGGTGCAGTATGCCATGCGGTAGTGCTGCTGGT
>CAZGBW010000260.1:0-4570 GCA_964523995.1 uncultured Victivallales bacterium
CGCTGGCGGCACCGGCAAAGAGGTTCACGGATGCGCGTTCAATGCCGATATCGAGACCGGCTTCGCGGCTGATGCCGGGAAGTGCCTGGCGGATGAGCGGGGTCAGGCGGCTTTGCAGCAGCCATTGAACCGCCACCAGCACGATGACAACGAGCGTGACGAAACCGATCAGGACCTTGAACATTTTTCTCATCGTTTCCCCCTGTGCAATAAACTTCTACCAGACTTGGAATAAGACGCCTAGTGAAATATTCCGGATTTGCCAGCGCTGGAATTCTGCGTTGGAATTCTGTTGAAGAGCCATGCCGATAACCGATATGCTTTCAAGTTGGCGCAAGATCAACGAACCCGGAGAACCGATATGTCTGCATCCTTTACGACCCTCGCGAGGCAATACCGTTCCGCACTCTTTGCCGACGTTATCCCTTTCTGGCTGAAAAATTCCCCGGACCGCGAGCATGGCGGATTCCTGGTGTCGCTCGATCGCGACGGGAACGTCTACGATACGGATAAGTTCATGTGGCTCCAGGGACGGCAGGTCTGGACGTTTTCCATGCTCTGCAACCGGCATGGGGCAAACAGCGATTGGCTCGAGATGGCGGCGCTCGGCGTGCGTTTCCTGAAAAAGCACGGCCGTGATGCGGATGGGAACTGGTATTTCGCCCTCAATCGCCAAGGGGAACCGTTGGTCCAGGCCTATAACATTTTCTCGGACTGTTTCGCCGCCATGGGTTTCAGCCAGTACGCCCTTGCCTCCGGGGATGACGAGGCCAGGGCCATCGCGCTGGATACCTTCCACTCGATCGTGCGCCGCCAGGCGAATCCCAAGGGACGTTTTTCCAAGGCCGGGGCCGCCGCGCGGCCGGCGCAGTCGCTGGTGATGCCGATGATCATGAGCAATCTGGCCTTTGAGTTGCAGTGGCTTCTGCCGCCCGGCGTGTTCGAGGCCGTGCTCGATGACTCCGTGCAAAAGGTCATGACCGTCTGCCTCGACCGGCGTCTGCATATGTTCCGGGAGACGGTGTCCCCCGATGGAACGCCGCTCGATACCTTTGACGGGCGTCTCCTCAGCCCCGGCCACGGGATCGAGGCCGCCTGGTTCATGATGGACATCGCCTGCTACCGCCGTGACGCCGACCTGCTGGAACAGGCGGTGTCCGTTGCCCTGGAGACCCTGGAATACGGGTGGGACCCGGAGCACGGCGGTATCCTGTATTTCCGGGATGCCGCCGGCAAGCCCCTAGACCGGCTGGACTGGGACCAGAAGCTCTGGTGGGTCCACCTCGAGACCATGCAGGCGATGCTGATGGGTTACCGTTTGACCGGCAGGAACGAATGCCTTGACTGGTTCCTGAAGGTCCAGGACTGGGCCTGGGCGCATTTCGCCGACCCGTCCCGCGGCGAGTGGTTCGGGTACCTGACCCGCCGCGGCGAGGTTCTGCACGATTGCAAGGGTGGCAAGTGGAAAGGCTGCTTCCATGTGCCGCGCGCACTGTTCCGATGCCTCCGCGAGCTGGAGCAGCTTGCGGCGGGAACACCGCGAGGATGGTAGGGGAATGATGCTTGCGCTTCTGAAGAAAAACGCGTTTGTCGCAGGGGTGTTTCTCTCCCTGGCCGCCGGATTCGCCGCCGGGCCGCACGCCGCTGTCCTGAATCCCGGCGGGCTGACCTCGCGTTCGGCCGTGGTGATCCTCTTCCTGATCACGGGGCTGACGCTGCGTACAGACCGCATCCTGCATGACCTCTCGAATCCCCGCCTGCATCTTTTCCTGCAGGCCTATATCTTCGTGGTCTTCCCCCTCTATTTCCTGACGGCGGCACCACTGTTCGGCACTCTTCTCGACGGGGCACTGCTCGTTGGTTTCTTCGCGCTCGCCACCCTGCCGACCACGATCGGGAGCTGCGTTGTCTTCACCCATGCCGTGCGGGGCAACACCGCCGCGGCGGTCTTCAACTCGGCATTGGCCAACATGGCCGGGATCCTGGTCTCGCCGCTTCTTCTATCCCTGCTTCTGTCCGGCTCGCGTCGAGTCCTGCCGTCGGTGGACCTGGGATCCACGCTGCAGGGACTGGTGACGGGCATGCTGCTGCCGATGGTGGCGGGACAGCTTCTGCGCCGTATGCTCGCGGTCCGGATTGATGCGCACCGCCGGGGGTTGTCCTCCACGATGAGCAGCCTGATCCTGGTGGTGGTGTTTTTCGCGTTTGCCCGGACGGCGGAGAATCCGGACTTTGCCGCCAACCTTCGCGTGCTGCCCTTGCCGCTGGTGTATCTGGCCTTCTCGCATCTCCTTCTGGTCGCCCTCGCGCATTTCGCCTCCGGATGGCTCGGGTTCAAGCCGGCGGACCGTCTGGCGGTGTTGTTTGTCGCGCCGCAGAAGACGCTGGCGATGGGAGCCCCCATGCTGACCCTGTGCTTCCCCGACCCGGTGGTCCTGGGGGTCGTCCTGCTCCCGATCCTCTTCTACCATCCCTTCCAGCTCCTCACCGCCGGCATCCTGAAATCGATGCCGTTCGTTCGCCGGCTGGAGCATGAAGCGGTGGAGGCGGAGAACCGCCTGCACCCGGCACCCTAGCTTTCTTCACCACCGGCGCAAGGCCGGTGGGATCGTCCAAACATGCACCTGATTTCAGATGCGCCCCTAGCCCGATCACCGGTTTCCGTTTATGCTTGTTTGCGGACGACGCTTGTAATAGTTTTACCTGTCAAACATCTAGCAACGGAGCGTCACGCGATGGAAACGGAAAGCATATCGGCGGTTCAGGAGGATTACCTGGAGGCGATCCTGGCACTGGAGGCGGACCACGGGCGTGTGCGCGTGAGGGACCTGGCGGATCGGCTCTCGGTCCATAAATCCACCGTGACGGCGGCCCTTAAGATTTTGACGGACAAGGATCTGATCGAGTATGAGCCCTATGGGCGCATTGTCATGACGCGAACGGGCCGCCAGGCGGCGGAGCGGGTCTCGGCGGATCACGCCGTGGTGAAGGCGTTCTTGACGGAAGTGTTGCTCATCGACGGGGCGACGGCGGAGGAGAACGCCTGCCGGATGGAGCATGTGATGGATCGTGATGTGCTGAACCGGCTGATCTCGTTCGCGGCGTTCCTGGAGCGGACGGCGGTGGCGGGCGCTAGTATCGCGGAGCGGTTCAAGACGCATTTGAAAGCGGGTGGTGCATGAGAATCGAGGATATCGCGGTCGGGCAGTCGGCCAGGGTCGTGCGTTTCGGTGATGGTGACCGGGCGTATCGCCAGAAGCTGATCCAGATGGGCATGACCAAGGGGGCCACGTTCAAGGTGTTGCGCAAGGCACCGCTGGGCGATCCGGTGGAACTTGACTGCGGCGGTGTCCTGCTGACGCTGCGGCGGGGCGAATCGACGATTGTGGAGGTAGAAGCATTGTGAAACCGATCTCGGTAGCGATCGCGGGGAATCCGAACTGCGGGAAGACAACGCTGTTCAATGCGTTGACCGGATCCCGGCAGCGGGTGGGCAACTGGCCGGGCGTGACGGTCGAGCGCCTGGAGGGTAAATACACATTGGAAGGGCAACCCGTCACGGTGGTGGATCTGCCGGGAATCTACTCGTTCTCGGCCCACAGCGCCGATGAGCGTGTCGCGCGCGAGTACATTCTCCATGAGCGGCCCGATGTGGTGATCAATGTGCTCGATGCGACCAATCTGGAACGTAACCTGTATCTGACGACGCTGCTGCTGGACATGCAGGTCCCGATGGTGGTGGTCCTCAATATGATGGACTTGGCGAAGCTGAGGCATCTGCGGATCGAGACAGAGCACCTGGCAAGGCACCTGGACTGCCCGGTGATCCCGGTCACGGCCAGCAAGGGCCTCGGCATTGACGCATTGCGCATGGCGGTGGCGCAGGTGGCCGATTCCCGGCACATCCCTTCCACGCGGGTGGTTTACGATTCCGAGGTCGAGGGGGCGGTCGGGCGGCTGCTGGCGCATACGATGCAGCCGGCGCATGCGGCGAGGGTGGATGCGCGCTGGCTGGCGATCAAGCTGCTGGAGGAGGATGCCCTGGCGGTCAAGATCACCAACGGGGCTTTTGCCGGACCGGTCGCCGCGGAACTGGCGCGCCTCCGGCGTCATACCGGGGACGCCCCGGATATCGTCATCGCCGACGGGCGCTACGGGTTCATCCACGGACTGGTGCGCGATATCCTGCACCGCGATCTGGAACTGCGCCGGACCGTGACGGACCTGATTGACCGGGTGATCCTGAACCGCCTGCTCGGCATCCCCCTGTTCTTCCTGGTCATGTATGCCGTCTTCTACATCACCGTGAACGTCGGTGCGCCGTTCATTGATTTCTTCGACCTGCTCTGCGGCACCGTGTTCGTGGATGGCTTGCGGCATCTGCTGGAAACCCTCCAGATCCCGGACGTCCTGACGACCTTCGCGGCGGACGGTATCGGGCAGGGGATCCAGACGGTCTCCACCTTCATCCCCCCGATATTCTTCATATTCCTGTGCCTGTCCTTTCTCGAGGATTCCGGCTACATGGCCCGGGCGGCGTTCGTCATGGACCGGCTGCTGCGGCTGATCG
>CAZGBW010000261.1:0-1279 GCA_964523995.1 uncultured Victivallales bacterium
GCGACTGCAGCGATGTCTCCGACAGGATCTTGAAACGCGAATTGGACCGGAAGGCGTCTATATTCAGCAATCCCGGGTAACCCACCTGGATCTTGCCGTCCGCCGTCTGCGAGGACCCATGCGCAATTCCAATACTCATGCCCCTCGGGAAAATGCCATTCTGCACCCTGCTCAGAAGGCCACCGGCATCGCCTAGCCCCATGCTGCCCTGCACCACCGTATCGCCAACCGAAGCGGGCTGGTCGACCGCGGTGAAATCCACCCCAAGCTGGAACCCGTCCCCATCGCTGACCTCCATGATCACCACCCCGATATGAACCTGCTCGGGCGACTGATCCAGCTGCTCGATCAGGCGGCTGACCACCTCGAAATCGCCGGGGCTTGCATCCACCAGCAGGGCGTTGCTCGAAGGGCTGGCTTGGATGGCAATCCGCCGGGTATCGCCGCTTCCGCCCGGAGTCCCCGCCTGCTGCGTCTGTTTCAACAACGCCGAGAGATTCTCCGCGGCCTCCTCTGCGGAAAGATGCTTCAGGAAGATCGCGTTCAGACGGCCGTGCCCGGAAGGCACATCCACATCCATTTTTTCAATCAACGACCGCAGCGAATCCACCTGCGACTGCGTCCCGACGACCAGCAGCCGGTTGGAGTGCGGCACCGCCACCACCATTGCCGAACGCGCATTTTCACCACCAGACTCCGGCCCGCGCCCCGCCGGCAGCCGATCCACCAGCCGCTGGGCCCTGGTCAGGTTTTCGGCCAACGCCAGGTTCAACTGCCGAGCCAGATCCTCGGCGCCGGCAAACTTCAGCTCGATGACCTCTGTGCTCCGAGCCAGCCCCGGCTGATCCACCTCCTTGAGAAGCGCCTCGATCCTGCGGATGCCCGCAGACGAATCGGTCACCACCAGGTGATTCGTTTCCTCGAGCGCGCGAATCGCCACGGTCCCATCGGCGCGCGGCTCCAGCGCCTTTCGGATTTCAGCCGCCGAAACATGCGCCAGCCGGAACACCTTGGTGTAAACGCCCTGCTCCGGAACGGCATCGCCGGTTCCCAGCACCGCGGCCAGCCCTGCCGTACGGCCCTTCAGGGGCACGAGGTACAGAACACCGCCGTCCTCGCGGACGGAATATCCGGACGATTCCAGGATGGACAGGAAGAGAGGATACACCTCCGCCGGTGAAACACGCGGCGAAACGACCGTCACGGTACCCTCGATCCCGTCGCCGATCACAAACCGCTTGCCGGTGATTTCACCAACCAGCTTCACGAAGGTCCGGAT
>CAZGBW010000261.1:1379-4463 GCA_964523995.1 uncultured Victivallales bacterium
ATTGGCCATGATCACCCCGTTGCCGACCCGGCAGGCATGCGCCACGTGGCAATACGCCATGATATGGCAACCGGACCCCACGATCGTCTTCTCGCCCTCGTTCGTGCCGGAATTCACCGTCACATACTCGCGCAGCGTGGTCCGATCCCCAATGTCAACCGTCGAACGGCCACCCCGGAACTTGAGATCCTGCGTCTGTGAACCGATGCAGGCAAAGGAAAAAATATTGCAGCCGGCGCCAATCGTCGTATGACCGTCAATCACCACATGCGGGCGCAGGCAGGCCCCGGCACCGATGCTCACGTGCGGCCCAATCACGCTGTAGGGGCCGATCTCGACCCCCTCCCCGATCTGCGCTCCCTCTGCAATCACCGCCGTTGGATGGATGCCACTCATGAATTGCTTTCCCCATCCGAAATCATGCACATCATTTCGGCCTCCGAGGCCACCGCTCCATCCACCGTGATCTGCGCCTTGAAGCGGGCAATCTTCGACCGCAGCTTCGTGATCGTCACCTCGATCCGGCATTGATCGCCAGGCTTGACCACCTTGCGGAAACGTGCTCCGTCAATACCCATGAAAAACGGCACCCCGTCGGGATTACCGGCGATGCGGTTTAGCAGGATACCGGCCGTCTGGGCCATGGCTTCGAGTTGGAGCACCCCTGGCATCACCGGCAGGCCAGGGAAGTGCCCCTGGAAGAATGGCTCGTTCATCGTCACGTTCTTGATCCCGACAATGGTTTCCTTGTCGTCGCACTCGATAATTTTATCCACCAGCAGAAACGGATACCGGTGAGGCAGCAGTTTCATTATCTCTTCAATTCCCAGTGTCGCCATGATGCTCCTCTTCCGAATTCCTACGTATACCCTTACAAAAACACAGCACGGGGCCTGCCAGTTCCTGAGAGATAGCACATTTCCGCTCCCGTGAAAAGAATATGTTGCACCCCCGATGCATGCCCGGACCGTATGCCCTGCAAACCGAAGCGCCTCCACCCCAGAAAAACACAGCGGGCAGCAGTCCACTCAGGACCGCCGCCCGCTGCGCTGTTGTTCTTCAGCGTCTTCGCCAGAACATTATTTCGCGCCCGCTGGCGCTTCCTCTGCCATCTGCTTCAGCAGTTCCCGACCCTGCACGCGGTCCACGGCATGCTGCTTGTCACCGCGGATGTAGATTTCCACACGGCGATTCACGGCATTCCCCTCGTTCGGATCATTCGGAGCACGGGGCCGCGTGAATCCGAAACCCTTTGGCGTCAGGCGCGACGAAGCAATTCCGCCGTTTTTCACCAGGTAATCGATCACGGCCTTCGCCCGGCGCTCGCTGAGGTCAAGGTTGTATTTCGCATCCGAGCCCTTCTTGCGGTCCGCATGCCCCTCAACCACCGCCGTTGACGTCTCGCCGCGGCGAAGCACCTTGCCGACAATGTCCAGGTCCCTGAAATGCACGGGCCGGATCACATCCTTGTCATAGTCGAACTGTATATAGAGCTCGAAGAGCAGGAGGTCATCATGCCCATGCCCGGCCTGAGGATTGGTTCCGTCTTCCAGGACTTCATGCCCGTCAATCACGCCGCCATCATCCGTATCGGCCTTCAGCGGATTGGTGGTGTATTTGTTGACCTCATCGCCATCTTTCAACATATCAAAGTCGGTGTCGGGATTGAGCGGATCGGTCTTGTAGATGCGGACCTCCTCGTAGTCGGTCAGGCCATCGCCATCGGTATCCGGATTGTAGGGATCCGTGCCGATTTCCTTTTCCTCCCAGTCGTAGAGTCCTTCCCCGTCACTGTCGGGCATGGCGGCGACGGCCACGATCTTCGGCTGCACGCGAGCGCCCCAGCGCCAGACCAAGCCGGCATCGAGAATGGCATTGGACTCGGTATCCTGGCCAGCCAGGAACGTCCGCGCGTCCGCCCGCACGGCCCACTCGTCGTTGAAGTGATACATCACGCCACCCCCCGCGCGCACCGACGGGTCGAACTGATCGCCGTCCATCTCGTCGCCGTAGAAAATGGCTCCTGCACCGAGCGTCAGGTATGGATCCAGCCGTTCCCAGCGCGTGAAGTGGAAAAGAGCATCAAAAGAGAACCCGAGCGCATAGGTGTCATGCACCCCCGGCCCCGCACTCTCTTCCAGGCGGGAAACCCGCGTCTGGGTCGGCTGATCAAAGCGGAAGTTCTCCTTCAGCTGCGGTGCAATGGACAACCCTCCCTCGAAGGACCACCATTCACTGTACTCGTAACCCAGCCGGACCGTTCCAAGAAACCCGTCCTTCAGCTCCTCATCCCCTTCATAACCAATGGCACCGAGCCCGGCGCTGACATACCAGCGGGCCTCAATCGGCACCTCCTGCGCACGAGCCGGACACACACCCTGCATGACAAACCCGGCCACCATAATCGCCGCCATCCATGAACCACGAGAACACACGCTCATCAGACACTCCTTGTAAACAACCTTGCCCACCACACCCAAAACCGTCGCCAACTCTACCGTACACCGGCAGTGCAAGCAATCCTGAAATCCACGCCCGCCCCCAACCCGATCAATACCGGTAACTATCGGGTTTGTAAGGCCCGTCGTCGCTGATACCCAGATACTTGGCCTGTTTCGCCGTCAGCCGTTCCAACTTTACACCCAGCTTGCCAAGATGCAAGCGAGCCACTTTCTCGTCAAGCGTCTTGGGCAGCACATAAACCTTCTTCTCGAGGCGGCCCTGTTTCTCAACCAGCGCGATCTGCGCCATTGTTTGGCAGGTGAAGCTGTTGGACATCACAAAACTCGGATGCCCGGTGGCGCACCCCAGGTTCACAAGGCGGCCGCGGGCTAGCACGATCAACTGCTTTCCACCCGGCATCTGGACCAGATCCACCTGCGGCTTCACCGGCTTCCAGGGATACTTTTCCAGCTTCTCGATTTGAATCTCACTGTCGAAATGGCCGATGTTGCAGACAATCGCCATATCCTTCATCCGGCGCATGTGCTGAATCGTGATCACATCGCAGCAGCCGGTCGTCGTGACAAAGATATCGCCGATCTGGCAGGCCTCATCCATCGTCATCACCTGATAGCCTTCCAT
>CAZGBW010000262.1:0-4456 GCA_964523995.1 uncultured Victivallales bacterium
TTGCAGATGACCTTTCTGAATCTCTCCTGCCACGCCTTCCGCGCGTTTCTGGCGACTCTGGGCGTGGTCCTCGGGGGCGGTGTGCCGTGGCGGAACCCGCAGGATCCGCATCTCGGCTTTTGCGCCTGGTGTGCGACAGGATGACGCGGGCGGGTGCCCTTTTGTCGCGCGGGTGCGGTCCCTGTTTTCTGGAATGTGGTCTGCTGATCCGTTTTCGCCCTGTGGCATGAATCCTGCACTATGGGTGAATGCAGGCGAGGGTGACCCATGAACAGGATGGAAATCAACAGCGGACGATGGATCGAGCGCGGGCTATTGCTGGCGGTCCTGTTGATGCAGGTGGTGGTTCTTGTGCAGTTGCGTGCTTCATCCCGGCGCGAGTCTTCCGCGCCTGTATCGCCCCCTTCGCTATCCTCCAGGGGGCCGGACGGGGACGGGGAACGGCGGCCGATGCCGTCCCTTTCCCCAGGGCTCTTTCTGCTGCCTCGTCCTGCGGACGAGGTGGATACCATGATGGCCGGGGCGATGGAGAAGGTCGCCCGTCTGAACTCGGCGGTGCAGTTCCTGCGCGGCTGGGAAATGCTCAATGCGTCGCCGTCGCTGGACATGCGCGATACCGATGGCGGCTATCTGGTGACCTTCAGCATCCCCGATGTCCAACCCGACGGCCTTGGTGTGATGCTGGATGGCCGGGTGCTGACCGTGCGGGCTCAGTGCGGGGGGACGCCTGCGCTGCCGGGCTCCCTGCGTTGCTACGAGCGCCGCGTCCTGCTTCCCGGTCCTGTGGGAGCGTCGGGAGACGCACAGGCGCACCTGACCAACGGGATCCTGCGCGTTCTCATTCCAAAAGGGGACGGTCTCGGTCCGCGCCATGACGTGATGCGGCTGTTTTAGGAAAACGTTGGCAGAACCGTTTATAGGGGTTGCCAAACCGGCCCCCCTGACCGTACTCTCTAGCTCCATGAATGGTGTTACCGCGATCATTTACGCATTACTGGGCGTGGCCGCCGCCGTTGTCCATGCAGCGGCACCTGAACCGCTAACGACCGAGGCGATCGCGGAGAAAATCGCCGCGATCGGAGTTCGCAGCGTGCAGTCGGCGAGAGGGCATCTGGTGGTTTCCGGGCCGGATGCCTTGGGTAATGCGGCGCTGTTGTCGCTGGCTGAAGAGACCGCGATGGCGGTTGAGGCGTTAACCGGGCTTGACTTGCCGTTTGACCGCCAGAGCGTGCGGATCCTGGTGCTCCCGGAATCCGTCGTACCGCAAGTGACTGCGGTCCTTGAACACATTTTCCAGGGCGGGGGATGGATCCATCGCGTGGTTCTGGCGGACTATGGCGTCATGGAGTCCGCGGCGGCAGCGGAGTGTCTCTGTGCCGCCTTTCTCTCGGTTTACCGGGGATCGGCCTCGTCGGATGTTGACGGGTTGCGGGTTCCGGAATGGCTGCGGCGCGGTGTCCTGCGTGGCTTGACGGTGGCCGGGCGGCAGGAAACGATGGATGCGGCGCTGGTGCGTTGGCAGGAGGGCCGGCTTCCCTCCCCGGCGATGATTCTGGCAGGGGTACCGGATCCGGAATCGGGGATGGCCGGGGATGGGGCGGTGGCGGATGGCGCGTTTGTGTTCTGGATGGGGGGCTTTCCTGAACGGGCGGTCCGCTTCGCATCGCTATTCCGCCGTCTTTCCGAGAAAAAACCGTTGGATATGGATTGGGTACGGGAGTGGCTTCCCGGTAGCGGGGACCCTGACGAGCAGTGGGATTGCTGGATGCTGTCGCAGCGTACCGTGGTACGCGGGGTGGGTACGGTATCGCTGGCTCAATTTGATCAGTTGTATGCCGAGTGGCTGGTTTACCCGGGTCGCGGGGGGGTCCCGTACCGTGCCCGCCTATCGCCAGCCTCCGACTGCACGGTGCTGGGGGCCTACCGGGATGAGGCTTGGTTCCGGGCGGTGGTCCGCGAGAAGCGCCACCGGATCGAGATGCTGGCCCCAGGGCGTGCATTGCGGTTCCAGGCGCTGACGGCTGCCTACGTGAGGGTGTTGATCAGCCTGGAGAACGGCGATCCGGCGGAGAAGGTCGAGTCCTTGGCGGCGGATGCGCGGCGGCAGTGGGTGGACCTGCGCGAGATGGTTCGTGAAGCGGGTGGGGTATGGGCGGAACCGTGACGATTGGCGGCGTTGAGAGGGGAATCCAGGGCTGATATGCGATATGAACTTGAGATCATGGTGACTCCGGAGCAGGCGGCTAGTCCGGATCTGCTGGCCCGGCAGGTGTCCGGAAGGCTCCGGTTTGATACAGCGCATCTCTCGCGCCTGCGCATCCTGCGCAAATCCATTGATGCGCGCGGTGGCGCGCCGAAGGTTAACCTGTTTGTCGAGGTCTACCGCGATGAACAGCCGCCGCTGGCGGCATTGCCCTATTTCGGATGGAAATCAGTCGCCAGCCGACCTCCGGTGCTGATTGTCGGCACCGGTCCTGCCGGATTGTTCGCCGCCTTGAAACTGATTGCCTCCGGCCTCCGTCCGGTTCTCCTCGAGCGCGGTCGCAACACGCATGTCCGCAAGGTGGATCTCGCTCTCCTGAATCGGAACCAGGGGTTGAATCCCGAGTCGAATTACTGCTTTGGCGAAGGGGGCGCCGGGACATTCTCGGACGGCAAACTCTACACACGCTCGAAGAAAAAAGGCAGCATCCGCCACATTCTGGAGGTTTTTCATGCGCATGGGGCCGATGAGAGTATCCTCTACGAGGCGCATCCGCATATCGGGTCCGACAAGCTGCCGGCGGTGATCGAGGGCATCAGCCGGACGATCATCGGTTGTGGAGGCGAGATCCATTTTGAGCAGTGCGTATCGGAGCTCTGTATGGCGGATGGTCGTGTGCGAGGTTGCCGGACCGCGTCCGGGGATCTTTTCGAGGCGCAGGCGCTGATCCTGGCGACCGGGCATTCGGCGCATGATGTTTACGAGATGCTGGACCGGCAGGGGCTGGCGCTCGAGGCCAAGGGGTTCGCGATGGGGGTGCGTGCGGAACATCCCCAGGCGCTGATTGACCGGATTCAATACCATTGCGGTACCCGGGGCGAGTGGCTGCCGGCGGCGAGTTACTCGTTGACGGAGCAGGTCCAGGGGCGCGGTGTCTACTCCTTCTGCATGTGCCCCGGCGGTTTCATTGTGCCCGCCGGCAGCGGGACGGCGGAGGTGGTGGTCAATGGCATGTCCACCGCGCGTCGCCATTCGCCCTATGCCAATGCCGGAGTCGTGGTCGAGATTCATCCGGACGATATCCCCGCCGGCTTCCTTCATCACGGGGCGCTGGCTGGGTTGCGGTTCCAGCGCCATGTCGAGCACCTGGCGTATCTCCACAACGGGGGGGCGGGCCAGGTGGCGCCGGCGCAGCGGCTGTGTGACTTTGTGGAGGGGCGGGGCTCTTCCGATCTGCCGCCCTGCTCGTATCTGCCGGGGCTGGTGTCCTCGCCGCTGCACGAGTGGCTTCCCGGCACGATGGCGGCGCGTCTGCGCGATGGGTTCCGGCGGTTCGACCGGAAGATGCGTGGGTACTTGACGAACGAGGCGGTTGTGGTAGCGGTCGAGTCTCGCTCGTCCGCAGCGGTGCGCATTCCTCGCGATCCTGAAACCGGGATGCATCCACAAGTGGAGGGGCTTTTCCCTTGTGGAGAGGGGGCCGGGTTCTCGGGCGGGATCACGTCATCGGCGATAGACGGCGAGGCGATGGCGGAGAAGGTTGTGGGGATGCGCCTGGCCTGAACCACCTACAGAAGATAGGCGAGGTGTGTGCGCAGCCATTTCCTGGCGCGGTAAAGGCGGGCCTCGACAGACTTGCCGCTGGTGTTCATCACGGCGGCGATTTCCGCGATGGAAAACCCCTCGAATTCGGCAAGGAGGAAGGCTGTGCGCTGATCCTCCGGCAAGCGGGCGACCGCTGCCGCGATCTGTTCACCGGTATCGCGGTCGGCGGTAATCGTATCGGCCGTCCGCCCGGTTGCCGGCAGGGTCTCCCCGCCATCCGCCAGGGCGGAGAAGACCTCCAGAGGCCGGCGGCGGCGCTTGCGCAGCACATCAATCGCGGCATGGCGGGCCACCTGGAACAGCCATGTTGAAAAAGGCACGGATGTCGCGCGGAAGCGTCCGGCATGCAGGGACTGGAAGACGCGGACAAAAACCTCCTGCGCTGTGTCCTGCGCGGTCCCCGCATCGCCGATCATCCGGTAGATGAAGCTTGTCACCGGATGCTTGTAGCGATCCATGATGCCGCTGAACGACGCCTCGTCTCCTGTGCGGATGCGCTCTGCCAACTCCCAGTCTGTAAGATTGTCCGACATGCAGTTTCCCTAAGATGGGAGACTACCACCGCTGATCCGGTTTGACAATCTGTAAAAAAGGGGTCTTCCGCAGAATCGGTGGGTGGCTTCGCGTTTTTCCGATCCATGGTTGACC
>CAZGBW010000263.1:0-4443 GCA_964523995.1 uncultured Victivallales bacterium
CCCGCCTTGATCCCGGCAAGGGCCGTCTTCATACCGCTATCGGTCTTGACAAGCAAGGCATCGACCGGCGCGGCGGCGGGAAACACGGCATCAAACAAGCCGGGGCGTTTCGCGGGTATCTCCGGCATCAAGAGCAGTTGGATCTGCTGATGGAGGGCGGCCTTGGATGCGGCAATCACCGCCTGGTTGCCGCTGAATTGCTCCTTGGTCAGGGCGGAGTTTTCCTCGCGCAGTTTCTTCTGCCCGGCGGCCTGGGCGGCCAGGACGTCGCGGGCCTTGGTCAGCGCCTCGTATTCCGCGCCGAGCCGCAGGCGGAACTCCGCGCGGAGCAGGGCCGCGATGACCTCGGCATGGAGGCGGCCGGCCTGTTCGCCTTCGGCCTTGGAAATGAGGGCGGCGGCTTCATTCATCTTCTCGACAGTCCCCGAACGAAGCAACTGGTTGACCAAGCGCGAGAGATTGAAGGCCACGAGGGCGTCGGTGCTGGTGCTCTCCTTGTTGCGCGGTGTGGCAGCCAGCAGGCGGGCCGTTTCCGCCGCAAGCCGGGTCTGCGCCTTGGCCAGTTCCCCATTGCCGGCTGTCTCCCCTTCCCTGCCAGTGGTGGTGCGCTGGCGCAAGCCGGCCTGGGTCTGGGCGGTGGCGTGCAGTTCGCGCGCCATGACGTCCGCGCCTTCCGCGAAACCGAGTTGCAGGACCACGAGACCGAGTTCGCGTGCCGAACTGTTGACCATGTCGATCGCAGCCACCGGATTCTTGGCCTGCTCTTTCCCGTCCGTGACCTCGGCCAGTTCGCGCAGCAGGGAAGCGGCACGGCCGACGTGCTCGTCCGCAATCGCCTGCAAATCGTTGCCCAGCTTGACCAGTTCCGCGCTGTGGGCCTCGTCCGCGACGTTGTTGGCCGCCATGTCTTCGACCAGCGTGTTGATGCCCTTGCGCACCGCGCCCAGGCGCTCGCGGATCAAGTCCTGCCGCACCGCTTCCAACTGGCAGGTCTGGAGGAAGATATCCGCCGCCGGGTTGAGGTTGCGGATGAGGTCATGAACCCCGCGCTCCTCGCGGTAAATTCCCCTGACCTGGGCCATGAGCCGGCGCTTCTCCTTTTCGATCTGCGCCAGGTAATCTTCCTTGGACAAAAACTGCACGCGACGTCCCTCCGAGCGCACGCGGTGGGGACCTTGCGGCCCCGGATAGCGGTCGGCCAGCTCGATCGCCAGTGACAGGCTGTCGCCCACCGCCAGGTCCGGCAGGGCATCGCGGTAGCTCCAAGCGACCCGCACCTCGTTGCCGTCGCTCAGTTTCGGAGCGGGGATGGGCACTTTCACCTCACCGGTCTTGTTGACGCGGTAAGCGATCACGGCCTCGCCGATCCCGTGATCGTCCTGGCAGCGGTAGGCGAGGTCGATCTTGCGCCCGAGGGTCGCATACAGGTTGCGGTCGGGTGAGGTGAGATCGACGCCCGGCGCCTGGTCGGGGGCCACTTGCAGATAGTGGCTTGGGCTGGAAAACGCGAACTGGTGCTCCTTGTCCACCCAGCCGAAGCTGTAGGAGCGGGATCCGGCAGCCACTCGCTCCATCGTCACCGAGCGGCCATCCGGGCTGAGCTGCATCGGCTGCACCTCATCCCCGGCGGGGCGGAACTCCGCGCTGCCCACGGCGCGGTCGAGGGCAAGCTTCCATTTGATGCGGGTTCCCTCGGGAACGGTCATCGTCAGCGCATCGACGGTCTCCGCCGGGCGTTGCGTGTATTGCGGAAACTCAAGGCTGACTTCCGCCCGTTCGATGCGGGGCGAGGAAATCACGCGGACCGAATGCCAGGCGCTTTTGGCATCGCCGGCGGAGATGCGGTAATCGAAGCTGCGGAACACCGCTTCGACCGAATACTCGCAGGTCCGGTCGGTGACGGGGAGGCTGCGTTCCCGCGGCTCGCCCTTGCCGGTGCGCAGGATGAGCATGGCCTTGTCCGGGATTTCGCCCGACAGGGTGGCGAGGAGGCGGAGGCTTTCGCCTTCCTTGACGATCCGGTCGCCACCCTCGATCGCGAGCCTGGTTTTGGTCGGGTATTCGAACGCGAGCCACGGGGTGAAGATGCGGCCGAATCCCGCCGCGAGGAACGGGCCGTTGACGATCGCGAAGACCGCGAGGGCCAGCACCGGGACCAGGGCGAGCATGCCCGGCCTGCGAAGCCCGCTGTAGGAAACGGTTTTCTCCGGGCGCAGCGGTTCGGCCGCGTCCTCGGCCATGCGGCATGTCTTTTCACGCATCGCTTCAGAGGCACCGGCGGCCGAGCCTGGTTTTGCGAGCTGGACGGCTGTCACCAGCAGGCTCTCCAGTCCGCCGTGGTGCTTTTCGACCTGCAGTGCGGCGCGCGAGGCGTCGAACGAGCGGAGCTGGCCCCAGCCGGCGCGCCAAGCCCGGTGCAGCGCGACGCCGAGCAGCGCCCCAAGGATCAGGAAGCGCCCCGCACTGGGCAGGTCCAGCAACCAATCGGCAGTCATGCCAATCAGGAACACCACCAGACCCCAGCGGCAGAAGGCCAGCAGGCCACCCGTCTGGTGCAGCAGTTGTTGACGACGCCACACCTCCTTCAGGCGTGCAGCGAGGACGTTGTTGGTCGTGGGTTCGGTCATGGCAGGTCGTATTTTCTTCGCAGGATCCATTCAAAACCCACCAGGCCGGCCAGCAGCCAGACGATGAGGCCCAGGTCCCACAGCGGGTGTTGGGTGCGGATCGTGACGGTATGCGGTTCGCGCTTGAGCAGGGAGGGTAGTTTCTGAAGTTCGAGGGTGCTGAGGCAGGTCCCGCCGGACAGGTCCGCGATCCGCCGCAGGTGATCGAGTTGCATGTCGGTGTTGGCCAGTTCCGGTTTGATATCGGCCACCTGGAATTCAGTGGCGTTGGAGAGCGTCCGGTCGCTCGCGTTGGCCGCCACGAGGTAGTCACCCGCGCGGGGCGGCGAGAAATAGCCCTCGTAAAGCCCGGGAGCGGAAACATCGGGGCGCAAGGTGACCCGTTGTTTCATGGACGCCGAGCCATCGTCACCCAGTGCGCTGACCTCGACTTCGAAGCCGGGCTGGCTGAGTGGTTCGAAGTTATCGTCGAGCAGGTTGGCGTAAAGCATCACCTGGCCACCGACCGGATAGGTGGCCCGGTCCGTCTCAATGCGGATCCTCTTGTGCTCGCCCATCAGGCGCGACAGGGTGAGGAACTGGATGCATTGGGACCAGACACGCCAGTGGTATTTGTCGCCGGTCTTGAAGCGAAGCAGCCAGAAACGATCGCTGGCCATCATCATGCACTTGCCTGCCCCGTAGCGCTGCCATGTCACCAGCGGGTAGCGTTCGGTGCGGGCCTGGGAGTCGGAAAGCTCGGCCAGCACGGTGGCCCCGGGGCGCGGGGCGAGCAGCGGCGGGAGGCGGTCGAGCGGCGCGACGCGGCTCCATAACAGATCGTTCTGCTCCCGGTCGTTCTCCAGCGTCATGACCAGACTGCTGCGACCCTCGGGCGTGAGCACCGGATAGACACTGTCATTGACATCCTCCCAAGTGCCAGCCGGATCGAACGCAACCGGCAGCATCCGTTCCAACGGCGTGCCGCCATAGCTCACCGGCGCGTGCCGCGCCCCGCAGAGCATCAGCAGCGAGCCGCCGCGCTCCCGCACCAGTTCCTCGAGCCGCTGGAACGACTCCCGCGAGAAAAAGGCCGGATCGACATCCCCAAGGATCACGAGGTCGTAGGCAAAGGCCTCTTCAGGATCCTCCGGAAACTTCGCGATGTATTCGGACGAGTTCTGTGCCAATTCGGGCTGGGCGCGCGTGGCGATGAAGGTGGCGTTGATCCGCGGGTCACGCTTCAGCATGGCGCTCAGGTAGCGATACTCCCAGCGGGCGCTGCCCTCGATGCACAGCACATTGATTTTCTCGTTGACCACCCGGATGCTGCGCTTCACCCGGTTGTTCGCCGCCGTGGACTCGTCGGCAAACGGCTCGATCACGACCTCGATGCGAACCGCTCCCTTCTCGGTGACATCGACGTTGAAGAACACCTCCTCGAATTGCAGGCCGCCTTCGAGCGTGACCCGCTTGCGGGCCACCCCGCGGCCATCGAGCAGCACCGTCAGGTCCGTCATGCGCTTTTCATAGCCCTTCGACTGGATCTGGACGCGGACCGGCACCTTGTCGCCGGTGAAGGCGACTTCCTGCATGATGACGTTGCGGATCGAGACGTCATCGGGATCGGCGATGCCAACCGGCACGGTATAGACCGGAATCCCGCGGACACCCAGGTCGTGCGCCGCTTCCTCGACGCGGCGCGAGGAGGTATCCAACCCGTCGGAAAGCACCACGATGCCCGCAAGGGGTGCGCCGCGCTCGGTTCTTGCCACCGTTTCCAGCGCGGACGCGATCGAGGTTCCCGGTGCGTTGGCCTTCAACGCCGTGAGCGATG
>CAZGBW010000264.1:0-4442 GCA_964523995.1 uncultured Victivallales bacterium
CCGGAGCTGGTGGATGCCTTCAATACCCTGTTTGCCGGGAGCCACTGGTTCCCCCGCACGGCAGAAGGACAGGCGATTGCCTATACCGGCGTGGACAATCCCGCCGTCAACCTCAAGATCAAGGTCGGCAAGGACGAGACCGGCTGCCGGGGCCTGACCCTGGTCAACCTCGGCACGGATGCCCCCAATGGAGCGATCGCCCGCCGCCGGATGGCGGATTTTGTCACCGCGGAGATCAAACGGCTGCTGGACCATCCTGAACAGTTCCAGTTCCAGGATCCGGAGGCACCCGCCGGAACATTGAAGAATCTCGACGGGGGCGACATTTGCATTCTCGTTGAAAGGCGCAAGACCGCCAAGCGGATCGAACAGCGCCTGAGGGAATGCAATGTCCCGTTCAGCATCTACAGGCAGCCCGGTCTCTACCAGTCCGACGAGGCGTTTCATCTCCGGGCCATGCTGGACTTCCTTGCCCGCCCGGACGATGATCAGGCCCTGCGCACGGCCCTGCTAAGCCGTTTCATGGCCGTCCCCCTGGAGCAGATCGAGGGCCACCAAGGGGCATCCGACCGGACGCTGCTCCGGCAGCGGGATGCCTTGCTGGTGCTGTGCGAACGTCGCCGCTGGGGGCAGCTTTTCGAGGCGCTTGTCTTCGACACGGGCCTCTGGTGGCGCGAGGCATCCAAGGCGGATGGCGACCGGCGAATGGCCAACTTCAGGCAATTGTTCGACGACCTGCTCGAAGCCGCCGGCCGCGACATTTCCGATATCGCCGGCATGGCCGCGATGTTCCGGCAGCGCATGGCCGAGAGCAGTTCGGATGTGACTGGTTCGGATGTCCACCGCAAGGAATCCGAGGCATCCAAAGTGCAGATCATGACCATGCATGTGGCCAAAGGACTGGAATTCCCCCTGGTTTTCATCGCCGATGGGTTTTCGGATCCGCAGGACACGCTCAATAAATTCGGATATCTGAAACTCTCGGCCCCCCGGACACCACAAGACGGTTCGGGCAAGGATGCCATCCGCTGTTTCTCGTTCGACACCCGGGATCCGCGGAAGAAGCAGGCCGCCGCGGCCGATGCAGGCGAAGGCTTGAAACGGCTTTATTATGTGGCCTTGACACGGGCGCAGTACAAGCTTTACCTGCCTTGGCTGCCGGATGGACAGCAAAGCAAACGCGCCAGTGCCTCCCCGCTCAACAAACTTCTCATTCCCGGTGCCGACCTGCTCCTGAAAGCCCACCCCGGGATTGTCACCTGCATGGCGTACGATTCGCCGGGAACCAACGGCATGGCAGATGGAAGTCCGACCGCTCTGGAAGCGGCTTCCGCTGCGCGCTCGAAGGGAACCCCCTGCACGGCACACGCCGCGAGCCTGTTCACCCTGCCTCCAGTCGCCGGACGACGGATGTTCGTGGATTCCTTCTCCTCGTTGTCGGCGCACGGCAGCGTCGCCCGCGGAACCCATGCAGCCGCGGCGGCAAGCATCAGCGTGCAGGATGCCCCGCCCGAAATGGCCGGGGACGAGGTCTCCAGCCCGATGGGCGAGGCTCCCGGCGAGTCGGAGCCACAGGCGACACCTGCCGGACGGTTTGTATCCCTGCTGCCGAAGGGGGCATTATCCGGCGAGGCATTCCACGAGATCATGGAGTCGCTTTGCCATCCCACCCCCGGGCAACCCGGATTCGAGACGTTCCGCCGTTTCACGGGCATCGAGGAACTCCTGGCGCATCCGGCGCTGGCGGGACTGCTGGACCGGACGCTGGCGAAGCACCGGATCCTCAACCGGCAACGATTCCATCCGGAAACGGGTGCCCTGCTGTGGGATACCCGCCGCGAGCTGGCCGTGATGATCTGGCGGGCCCTGCGCACACCGCTCCAGCCGTCGGGAATCGCCCTGCAGGAGGTCGAGGCGGGAGACCGCAAGGCCGAAGTCGAGTTCTTCCTCTCGGAACAGCGTGCCATCCTGGGTGAGAAGACGCCAGTCCGCCGGACGGGGCTCATGACGGGATTCATCGACCTCGTCTTCCGCCATGCCGGCAAATACTACATCCTCGATTGGAAAACCAATACCCTGGATGATTACTCAGCCGACGGCGTCATGGAGTCCATGGACGCGAGCGATTACCACCTCCAGTATCGTATCTACACCCTGGCGGTGCGGGAGTGGCTGCGCCAGTCACTCCCCGCTGGCGCGTCGGTCGACGACGCCTTCGGCGGCGCGTTCTACCTGTTTGTGCGTGGCGGCGGGGATTCCCCCGATGGCGTCCCGGGGCTCTTCGGGGAGTCCTGGTCCCGCGAACGGCTTGCCGGGTATCAGCAGTCCGTCTGCGAACGGCTGCATCCCCGTCACACCGGGGACGACGGAACGGAGGACGCATGAGCACGCCAGCCTTGACACCACCTTCCTACTACCGGCAACAGCTCAGGGAGCTGGACCTGCTCCCGGCCAGCGCGCCGTTCACGGACCTGATCCTTGCCGCCCTGGCGGACAACCGCCTCCAAACGGTAGACCTGCAAACGATCCGGGATCTGCGGAGGATGCAACGGGAGGACGCCCCCGACGAGCGGCTCGATCTGATGCTGGCCTGTATGATGCTGGCCCTGAATACCGGCAGTGCCTGCCTGCGTTTTGATGCCGACGCCGCCCCCGAGATCTGGCTGAACCGGCTGCTTTCACTACCGAAACCTTCCGCCGACTGGGTCTCCGCCACGTGGAACCGCATTCGCGAATCGCTCACCGGCGGGCAACCATGGCCGGACCTTGTCCAGCATGCCACCGGCGGCGAAACCATCCGACGACCGGTTGTCACCCTTCTGCGCAACGGCAGGTCGTTCCTGTACTTCCAGCGATACTACCGCCATGAACAGGGACTGCGCGAGTGCCTTGACCGGCTGGCAGGACGGGGATCCGGGAGCATCACACCCGACACCGCCCGGGCCCAGACAGGCGCTGCCGCGCTCTACCACGGGTTCACGCTCTCCGCCGAGCAACGGATGGGGCTCTACCTAGCGCTGCGCCAGATGTTTGTCCTGATCACGGGAGGCCCCGGTACCGGCAAGACAACCGTCATCTGTTCCCTGCTCCGGGCCTTGCTTTCCATGGGGGTGCCACCGGGGAGGATTGCACTTGCCGCCCCCACCGGACGCGCCGGTCAACGGATGGGCGAGTCCATCCGCGACAGTCTCGACAAGGCCGTGGATGTCCCGGATGAACAGCGGGAGAGCATCCGCCAAATGCAGGGAAGCACCATTCACCGGCTGCTGAAATACGATCCGCGTCGCGATGCGTTTGCCTACAGCGAAACCCATCCGCTACCACTGGACGTGCTGATCGTGGACGAAGTCTCGATGGTGGATCTTGTCCTGATGCACCGGCTGCTCCAGGCCCTGCCAACCACCTGCCGCGTGGTATTCCTGGGCGACAAGGACCAGTTGCCCAGCGTGGATGCGGGGACCGTGCTCGGCGACCTTGTGCCGCGCGATTGCCAACCTGCGTTCTCGCCGGACATCATCCGCGAGATCAAGATCCTCGATCCCGACCTGCAACTGGTATCGACGGATACGGTGGCCCCCCTCACCAACCGGATCATCCTGCTTCCCCGCTCCCACCGCAACAAGGGGAATCTGGCGGCTGTGGCCGCGGCAATCAACCAGGGGATGGCAGACAGCGCGATGGAACAGATGACGGCGGTCGCCTGCCCGCCACAGGGACTTGCCGATTGGACATCCCCACCCCAGGCCTGCGTCCATCTGGCGGGGCTGGATACCGCGGACCCCGCCAGCCTGCAGGCGCTGGTCCTGTCCTGGACCCGCTTCTTCATGGACAGCCCCGGCCCCGGCAGCGAGAGCCTGCGCGATCTGGTACGCCGCGCGTTCCCCGTGGCAGCGCTCGAAGGTCGCGACGGCACAGAGGCGGAGCAGCGCGAGGCCCGCGAGAGGGCTGACCGGATATTCGAGCGGATGGGCGCATCCCGCATTCTCACGGTTCTGCGCCGCGGACCGTTCGGCTCGGAGGCTGTCAACCGGTACGCCGCGCGCCACTGGCGGCACCAGCTGGATGCGACGGTGCCGCCGGAGATGATGCTTTTTGCGGGAGCACCGGTCATCATCACGCGTAACGAGAGAGCCCGCGAACTGTTCAACGGCGATCTGGGGATGGTGGTGAAAACCGACAGCAACCGCTACGTCGGTCTTTTCAAGCGCGGCGATCGCTACCTTGCCTGTCCGGTCGAGCGGCTACCCGAGCACGAGATGGCCTTTGCGATCACCATCCACAAGAGCCAGGGCTCGCAGTATCGGAACGTCCTCACCGTGCTGCCGCCGGATGCCGACCATCCCCTGCTCGCCCGCGAGATCCTCTACACCGGGATCACCCGCGCCGAGAACAGCGCCTTTGTCTACGGCGCTTCACCGGTCATCCACGCCGCCATCCGCCGC
>CAZGBW010000265.1:0-4384 GCA_964523995.1 uncultured Victivallales bacterium
CCGCCCAGGTGAAAAGCCGGATCAAGATGATCGAGCGCATGGAGACCGTCGATGTACCCCTGCGCGTCGCCAGCCGTGGCACGATCCGCATCCCAGCACCGTCGCGCTGCGGACAGGAGGTTGCGCGGTTGGAGGACGCAGGCCTGAGCTACGACGGGCAGCGCTGGGTGCTCAAGGGCGTGAATCTGCGCATCGAGCGTGGCGAGAAGCTCGCCCTGGTTGGACACAATGGTCTTGGCAAGACCACACTGCTGAGGATGCTCTCCGGACTTTTACCCCTGAGCGCCGGGAAACGCATTTCCGGCCACAATGTCGTCCAGGGGTACCAGTCACAGGAGTTCACCGACACCATGGATCCCAGCCGAACCGTGTTCGATACCCTCAAATCCATCGCAACCGATGTGCGCGAGCAGACGGTCCGGGGCCTGCTGGGTGGATTCGGGTTCTCCGGTAACGCGGTCGATAAGCGCGTGTCGGTACTCAGCGGGGGTGAGAAGGTCCGCCTTGCATTCGCCCGCCTGCTGATCAACCCGCCCAATTTCCTGATGCTCGACGAACCGACCACCCACCTCGATATCGCCGCCCGGGAAACTCTCGAGGAGGCACTGATCAGCTACGAGGGAACCCTCTGCATTGTCAGCCACGATGTCACGTTTGTCGAGAATGTCGCCACCGGCCTGATCGTGATGCAACCGCCATCGGTCCAGCGATTCCATGGAACCTACAGCGATTACCGCGACCGTATGGCCAGCACGCAAACGGTAACGGGCAACCGTTCATCGCAGGGCCCGGGATCCTCCGCGCCTTCACCGGCCTCCGGCAGCACATTGACTGACAAGAAAGAGCTGCGGCGGCAGCGCGCCGCCGAACGGCAAGCGGCAGCGGAACAGACCCGCGAATTGAAACGGGCGATCAGCCGTGCCGAGAAACAGATTGATACGTTTGAGGTGGAACAATCCCGTATCCTCGGGGCCATGAGCGATCCATCCGCCGCCATTGACTTTGCCGAAACCAACCGCCGTTTACAGCTGATCCAGAAAGAGATCGCTGAATACACCCGTCGCTGGGAGACCGCCTCGGAGGCGCTTGAAGCCCTGACCGCCGCCGAAGCGGAGGAGTAACCCTGCCGATAACCCTGCCGGTCACTGCTGCAGCCGGCGCAGCACGGCGACACCGGCCAGAGCGACGGCGGTGTTCAAGCAGACCCCCCAGGCAATATCAACCATGGCCAGTTGAACCGGCCAGTGCCGGACGGTTGCCAGATTCGTAAGGTCATACGTCGCATACGTGAAAAACCCGTACAGCGCTCCGCGAATCATCACCGATACGATCCCCGCCCCTGCCTGCACCGCGGGCACCGTCACAAAGAGCATCACACCGACCACATGCAGGATATAGAAAACGGCAGCGGCCGGCAGGTTGATGTGCATGTCAATCACCGTCGCCAGGCGCGTACGGTAGAAGTCGCGTGCCAGGACACCCAGCCAGATCGAATCCAGCGCCAGGAACACGGAAAAACTGCCGCCCCACGCCAATACCAGCTTCAGGATGCTCATGCCCGGTTCTCCTTTCCTGCGCTATTCCAGGCCGTGCTCCGGCTAAGCGGTCGCAAGAGTCGTGACCGCAGGGGGCTCGGAAGCAGCGAGAGCCACCACAGCATCGCGCTGAACAACACCGGAAACCGGATCTCGTGCGAGCGGCGTTCCATGCCGCGGCGAATCGCCAACGCGGCCTGTTCCGGGGTAATTCGCATCGGCATCGGGAAATCATTCAGATCCGTCAACGGCGTTTTCACAAACCCGGGGCAGATGATTGAAACATCAATGCCCTGCGGTACCAGGTCCACCCGCAATGCCTGCAGGAAATATCGTATGGCGGCCTTGGATGCACCGTAGGCCTCCGCCCGCGGCAGCCCCGTGTAGGCCACGGTACTGCTCATCCCCACCAGATGCGGGGCATTGCCTTCACGCAGCAGCGGCAGGGCGGCCTCGATGCCGTAGACGAATCCCATGAAATTGATGTCCATCACCCGCTTGATCATCCCCGCATCAAACACGGGTAGATCCACGTACTCGCAGATACCCGCGTTGAATACCACCGTATCGAGCGCGCCGTATCGAGCACGGATCTGTTCGCCCACGGCCAGGTTCTCCTCGCGGCTGGCAATATCCAGCGGAGCCCGCATCACCTCGCCTGGCATGCAGGCATCCGCCACGGCCTGCAATCGGCCCTGGTCGCGCCCGGAGATCACCAGTCTTGCACCGGCACGAGCCAGCTCAATCGCCAGCGCACTGCCGATACCGGACGACGCGCCCGTGATCCAGATCCGCCGCCCCTGCATCGTCTGCCTACCGCTCTTGCTCATGTTACCCCCCTCTTGATCAAATCCATTCTCACGGCTCGCGAGGACGCTCGCCCCCCATTGCCAGTCTTCTGTCTTCTGTCTGCAGTCTGCAGTCTGCAGTCTGCGGTCTGCGGTCTGCAGTCTGCGGTCTGCAGTCTGCGGTCTGCCTTCCGTCTTCCGTCTTCCCCAATTCTTGATTTACCGCATCGTCCCCGTCATGCCCTTGTAGAGGGCCTTGTCGAGCGGTTTGCCGCCAAGCCAGATCCGGAAGTAGATGTCCGCGAATTCGTTGCCCGGTATCAGGCCCCGCCGTTTTCCATTGAGGTCGAGTGCGGTGCCCTGACCGGGCACGAAATAGAGCAGATAGCGATCACCAGGCTCGACCGCCGCGAAATAACTGCCCATTTGATCGATCTGCGTCTTGAAGCGGGAATACGTCTCCGGTGAGAGTTCCGCTTTCAAGGTCTCATCGGATGCAAGGGCAAACTGTTCGCCGGCGATTCGGACGTAGTAAACGAACTCAAGGGCCTTGGCCCTGCCATCGAACAGCGATTGGCGCGTGGTCCCCGGTGTTGTATACAAGGCGATGTCGCAGCCCTTGATCATCCAGCGGCGCAGACGGCCCACCCCCTGCCGGATAAGTTCCACATCGTGCAGCTTCTGCACCGGCGCAAACAGACTGGCATCTCCTTCGAGCGCCATTGCACCGGAAGCCGGGAATAGCATTCCCAGCAAAAGTAGCATGAGGGCGACACGCGGCACGCGCGGCTCAGCGGAGGGACCCCCTCCGTTAGCCAACCGCGCAGCCAAGGCCAGCAGCAAAGGGAATGCCACCGCCCACACGGTTCCGATGACGGCCAGCGACAACCAGGCGTTTTCACCCAGTTCCAGCGCGCCGAATGGCACGCCACCGCGATAGGCGAGCGGACCGCAGACGAGACCGGCAACGACCGCGAGACGAGGCCGGCCGTACATCAGCTCCAGCCCCGTCGCCATGTAGACGCCGAAGCCGGCCCACAGTGTCAGCAACCACAGCGGCGGCAAGGGATAAGGCAGAACTTGACGATACGGCACCAGCACACCGGCGAGTGTTAAAGCCCCATCGAGCATCACTCCCGCGAGCGAGGCGGCCAGAAGCATCAGCACTGCGCGCCTGAAAAGCGAGCGCCACAGCACCCATTGCAATGCCAGGCCGACGATCAACACCGCCGGTCCAAGCAGCAGCAGCGACGACCGGCTGGCCGAGTAAACAGCGGCAAACCAGACGGCCTGGTAGATCAGGCTGCATACCAGCAACCGGGCATTGCGTCCGCCGAGAAATCGTTCAGAAACCACTTTCATTAAGTCCTCCCCTTCGCCTGCACAACCGGGAAGCCCTTGAAGAGGCTATCCCTGGAAACTCAACAGAGGCCGCGCCTTGGGTTTCGCGAACAAGTACTGGGCGACGCCAATGTCGCGTTCAGCAAAGCCCGCCTCGCAGCAACTGAAGTAAAGCTCCCATGCCTTACTAAACGCCTTGTCGGGCCAAACCTTACGGATATGGTCGATATTGGAGTGGAAATGATCGCGCCAGATCGCCAGCGTGCGGGCATAGTGAGCGGATATATCCTCCTTATGCACAAGGTCTAAGTCGGTACCGCGCGCGATCGCCCGGGTCATGGCCTCGTCCGAAGGCAGGCAGCTTCCGGGGAAGATATGCGTGTTGATGAACGTGGCCCTTTTGCGGTGCGCGCGGAACCAGCGGTTGGGGACGGTGATCGCCTGGAGGGCCATCAGCCCGTCCGGCTTGAGCAGGCGGCCGCAGCAGCGGAAGAACAGGTCGAGGTAATGATGCCCGACCGCCTCGATCATCTCCACCGAGACCAGCTTGTCGTACGTGCCCGTCAATTTCCGGTAATCCTCACCCAGCACAACCACGCGGTCCTCAAGTCCCGCCTCGCGTACCTTCGCCTGGGACCAGGCCCGCTGCTCCTTGGAAATCGTGGTGGTCGTTACACGGCACCCGTACTCCTTGGCGGCATGCAGCGCCAAGCCGCCCCA
>CAZGBW010000266.1:0-4382 GCA_964523995.1 uncultured Victivallales bacterium
AAGGATAGGGGGGCGCTGCTGCCAGCGGGGGGGGCCGTGACGATGAAGGGGCCATCGCCTTGAGGAGACGTGAAGGAGGTCTCGAAGTAGTACTGCACGGTACCGGGCATGGTGCGGGGAAGGACCGGATCGGTGATATAGGATGACCCCCCGGTATTGGTGATGGCAGCGGACGTGAACGTGCCGCTGGTTCCAAGGCGGTACCATAGGGTGGCGCTCACGTTCACCGCATTCGTCGGTGTGATGTCGGCAGAGAGGGTCACGTTGTTGGTGAAGGACGGTGCCGACGGCGCATGCATGACATTTGAAATGGCCACGTAGGACGATAAGCGCTCGATGGTCAGGTCGTCCACGGCAATCAGGGACTCGCCTGGATTGTTCGTCGATGTCCACAGCAGGCGGACTTCGATGTCACTGGCATCGAACGCGTAGAGGGTCTCGTGGAAGAGGTACCCTGCGGTCAGGATATTCGTGAGGCTGGCAATGGTCACCCAGTTGGTGTTGACCGCGGAGCGGAGCATCAGGGTGAGGTGTCCGGGGCGGCTGCCCGTCTCATCGAGATTGCGGTAGTGGAACCCGATGCTGCCGATCCCCCCGCTGATGACGGGCGACTGGACGTAACTGAGGGCACCGGTGGCGGCGGGACCGCCCAGTCGTAGCGTATTGGAATCGAAAGCCCCGGTGGTGTTGAAAACGGACCCGTTGAGAACGGTCCAGCCCGCGTTAGTGACGGCGGCCCCCAGGGTGAACGTGTTCGTCGGCGTGAACCCGGAAAAGTCCTGCAGGTAAGCCTGCCGCAGGCTGTAAAGGCGGGTCGTGTCATTGAATGCGAGGATAAAGTGGTTGGACCAGGTACCGCTGAGCGCGATGGGCGTCTGGCCGGTGGAGGCGGTGCCGAAGACCGGTGTGTTGGTGCCCGAGGCGCTGCTGTCCCCCCAGGTGACGGTGTTTGTCCCGCTGCCCTGGATGGCGACGTCAGGATTCAGCGTTGGTGCGGGCAGTGTCAGGATTCCGCGCCACTGGCTGTCGCGGATGAGTCGCATCGTGCCGCTGAAGTCGCTGCCGGGAAGGGTCACGGTGGTGAAGCCGGACGTCGGCGTGGTGGCACGGGCCAGGACGGTGACAGGCGTGTTCGAACCGTTGGCCGGATAGAACGCCGGGCTCTGGGCGGACGGACCGGTAAAGGCCGCCCGGATGAAGTACTGCACCGGAGACCCCGGGTGTGACGGTACGGGGATGCCTGCGGCGGCGTAGGTGTTCGAAACGGAAAGTGACATGGCCGCGGAGGCAAAAGCACCCGTGGTGCCGAGGCGGTAGTAAAGCGTGGATTGCGAAACCACCGCCCCCGCGACGGGTAGCAGACCGGCCTGGACATCGAACAGGGTGCCGACCTCGGGCGAAGCGGGGGTGTGGGTCACGTTGGTGATCACGAGGCGGGCGGGCTGGATGGTGAACACGATGGGATCCGCATCCCCCTGCGCGGGAAGGAATGCCGGACTGCCGCTTCCCGCCTCGTAGCCGTCGAACTCGGCCCGGATATAATACTCCACATCCCCGGCACCGAGATTGTCGGGGGCATTGCCCTGCCCGGCGGGAATGTCCGCTGTCGTCGTCCACACATCGCCTGTGCTGTTCGACATCGCGAGGCTGGTGAAGGCGTTCGTGCCGGCCGTGCGCCACAAGGCGGTGGCGTTGGTGAGTACAGCCCCGCGCAAGGCCGCAATCTCGGCCGAGAGGGATATCGGATCACTCGCCGCCGGGGTGGACGGTGTATTCGTCGGGTTGGACAGGAATACGCCCGAACCGGGCGAGGCGACCATGAATTCGTCAACAAGGATTTCGGCGGGGTTTCCGGTCCGGATTAAACGGACATAGCGGTAGGCCCGGCTGTTGAAGGGGATCTCCCGGCGGTGGAAGGCTTTTGTTGCCACGGGGATGTTCGTGACGGAGACCCATTCGCCCGCGTCGCTGCCACCGCTGATGGAGACCTGGATTTCCGCTTCCGAGGCTGGCGTCGCGCTCTCGGCCCCGTGGCGCAACCAGAAACTGATGGTGCCGATACCGCCCGGCCGTTCCGGGCTGCGCAGGCGCGCTCCGCTATTGGTGGCCAGGATTGCCGATCGCCCGCGCGTGCGGGCATCACTGGCAATCTGCCCTGCGACAACGATCCAGCCATTGCTTTCATGCGTTGCGGTGACATCGGCACCGGTCCAGTCGTTGAAATTCTGGAAGGCGACATCGTTGATCTCATAGGCACCGGTGGTGGCATCGAATTCAAACCCGATCTGGCCTGCGGGCAGCGGACCCACCGCGATGGCGGTCGCCCCGGTGATCGCGGTGCCATGGACGATGAGCGTGCTGGAGTCCGGGGATGCATCCCCCCAGGTGTTGGTCGCGGCGCCATTGGTGTGGGCACCTCTGAACTGGTAGGAAGAGGACGCAAGCGGGGATGGGAGCGTGATCACGCCCCGCCAGAGGTTGTCGGCAACCAGGGTCATGTCGGCCATGGCATCGCCGATGATCTGCATGGACTCATAGTTTGACTCGAAGGGAATTCCATGGATGGTATAGACTGCGGAGGTGGTGGCGGGACTGAGCGCGTTGGTGCCGCTGAACTCCACCCGGACCGTGAAATTGACCGGTAAGTCGGGCACTGACTGCGCGGGCAACCGGACATCCGTGCGGTAAAGATTCGGGGTGGTCACGGACATCGCGTTGGTTCCGGTTTCCGCGCCGGCGGTATAGACAACGTAGACATTGGTTACCGTTGCCAGTGTCGAGGGGATCAGGGTGACGAAGATGTGCGCCGCCTGGTTGATGTTCACCTCGGGTGGATCGGTGTAGGGCGTGCCGAATTCCACTTTGGCCGCGGCTTCGGTGATACGGACATTATCGATGCCCAGCCAGAATGTAGTCGGGCCGCCCGGGTTTCCTCCTTCGAGTTGCAGGTACACGTCGCGGTACTCGTTGGAGCTGAACGTCCAGTTGGTCCATGTCCCCGACGGTGCCCGGTTGGTAAAGGCCGCGACTTGCGTCCATGGGCCGGCACTGTTGGTGGACATCCGGAGCAGGAAAGGGAATGCATTAGTGGCCCGCGCGGTAGTATTGAACGAGATGGAGCCGAACCCGTTGGTCAGTAGAGGTGTGGTCAGCGATGGTGTATTGGTCGCCGGCAACCAGATTGCACCATTGGTACTGGGACTGAATGTTTCAGCTTTGCTTGCCACCGATACCGCCGTCCAGCCTGCATGGGAAAAGTTGGAAACCGGATTGCCCGTAAGCGGCCAGGTGCTGAAATTCTCGAAAAGATCAGCGGCGTGCGTCGTGGTGGTCGCGGCGACGAGGAGCATCAAGGCGACGATAGTTTTGAAACGATTATGCATGGTCCCCTTTTTACTGAACACGTCCGGTATGCTGATTTCAGCCCTGACTTCGATTCCAATGTATCAGAAATGAGAGAGGGGAACGAGAATAAATGTGTGAATTGACTGCCGAAAGGTTGTTAACGCGATGTCAAGGGCGGAGGGGGCGGTTTCCACCCCGTCCACCGTCTGGAAGGACGCGCCGGTGTCAGATCTCGTCCTTGCGAAAACAGGCGGCAAGATGCGGGGCGTTGGGCAATGTCGGCATGCCGCCGATGGGCGGCGGCGGGCACGGCTCCAGCAGGGGGCGCTCGCGGCGGCAGCGGTCCTGCGCAAAGGGGCAGCGCGGGTGGAAGGGGCAGCCTGGGGGCGGGTTGGCAGGCGAGGGGACATCGCCGGGCAGCCGCAGCGGCCGGTCCCGGCGCGTGCCGCCCGTGCGAGGAATGGCGGTGATCAGGGCTTGTGTGTAAGGGTGTCGCGGATGGCGCATAACCCCTTCTGCCGGACCGGTTTCCACAATTCGGCCCAGGTACATGACCGCCACGCGGTCGGCGATATGGCGGACGACACTAAGATCGTGTGAGATAAAGAGATAGGAAAGTCCGAAGCGTTCACGCAGGTCCATCAGCAGATTGAGGATCTGCGACTGGATCGAGACGTCGAGAGCGCTGACGGGTTCATCGCAGAGGATCAGTGCGGGCTGCAGGGCGATGGCGCGCGCGATGCTGATGCGCTGGCGCTGGCCGCCGGAGAACTCGTGCGGGTAGCGGTGAAGCATCTCGCGGCCGAGCCCGGTATCGGCCAGGAGCTGCGCGGCGGCGGCTTCCATGTCGCGACGGCGGATCAGGCCATGTGTGAGCAGTCCTTCGGTAACGATCTCCATGACGGTCATGCGCGGGTT
The DNA here is from genome assembly GCA_964523995.1 of uncultured Victivallales bacterium. Classification (GTDB taxonomy): domain Bacteria; phylum Verrucomicrobiota; class Kiritimatiellia; order UBA8416; family UBA8416; genus UBA8416. The sequence continues at coordinate 4,264 of CAZGBW010000266.1, forward strand.
GAGCGATTCGAAGGGGTCCTGGAAGATAACCTGCATCTGGCGTCGCAGCTGTCGTACGGTCTCCCGCGAGGCGGCGAGCATATCCGTTCCGTCGAAGGTGATCGAGCCGCCGACGGCTT
>CAZGBW010000267.1:0-4371 GCA_964523995.1 uncultured Victivallales bacterium
TTTCCGGTGGTGTTTGAATGCTGCGGGAAGCAGGAGGCGATTGATCAGGGCACGCGCCTGCTGCGCCCCGGCGGGATGCTCGTCATCACGGGAATTCCCGAGGGCAGCCGCATCTCCCTGTGCATTGACATTCTGCGCCGCAACGAACTCACGGTGTACAACGTCCGCCGGCAGAACCAGTGCGTGAAGAGCGCGCTTGCAATGATCGCCGATGGAACGATTGATGTCGCGCCGCTGATCACGCACCGTTTTCCGCTGGCGCAGGCGAAACGCGCCTTTGAACTTGTCGCGGACTATGCGGATGGGGTGGTCAAGGCGATGGTAACCAACTCTTGATTGGTCGGCGGGTGCATGATAGCGTACAGGGCACTAACGGGAAACCGCATTTTTTAAGGGGTACTCTTATGTCGGAGTTCGATACTGGCAACGGTGAGGGCGGGTCGTTTCTGAGTCGCGTGGACTGGGCCGCGTTCTGGACCTCCCTGGTGGTTTCGTTCGGCGTGTTCTTCTACACGCTGGCACCATCGGTGACCCTCGAGGACGGCGGCGAGCTGGCGGTGGCCGGGGATTGGCTGGGGGTGCCGCATCCGCCGGGATATCCGAGCTGGTCCATGCTGGCGTGGGTATTCGCCCGCCTGTTCTCGTTCGTGACCTTTCGCGGTCAGCCCAACCCGTCGTACGGGATTGCCATGCTGTCGGCGGTCAGCGGTGCGATAGCCTCCGGCCTGGCCGCCATGCTGATCTGCCGTTCCGGGCGGGACATCCTGCGACGCTCCGGACGGATCTCGCATAACATGGGGGCGGGGATCGAGCATATCATCTGCTGGACGGGCGGGGTGAGCGCCAGTCTGCTTTTTGCGTTCACGCCGATCATGTGGTCACAATCCGTGATCGTGGAGGTCTACAGCCTGAACGCGCTGATCCTGATTGCGGTGATGCTGCTGGTGTACCGCTGGATGTGCCGTCCTTCGGATAAAATCCTGTTCCTCACGGCGCTGATCTTCGGGGTGGGGTTGACCAATTACCAGGTTCTGCTGCTGGCGGCTCTTTCGCTGGCCATTCTGATCATGTTCCGGGATTTCGAGCTGTTCCGGGATTTCGCCGTGACCGGCGGACCGATCGTGGCGGTGCTGCTGCTGATGCGGCAGGGCGTGCTCCCGGCGATCCAGCATCCAACGCATCCCTCCATGTATATCTACCTTGGATTGAACGGGGCGCTCCTGGTCCTGGCGTATTTCCTGCTTCCGCGCGGGCGGACGGTGGCCATCACGATCCTGATGGCGGAGATCGGGGTCTCGGTTTACGCCTACATGCCGATCGTGTCGGATCTCCGGAACCCGCCGATGAACTGGGGGTACCCGCGCACCTGGGAGGGCTTCCAGCATGCCGTCAGCCGCGGGCAGTATGAGAAGATCGTGCCGGTGGATATCTTCTCGATCCGCTTCCTGCACCAGATTGGCACCTACCTGGCCGATCTGCGGCTCAATTTCACGCTGCTGGTGTCCCTGATCGCGTTCCTGCCGTTCAGCACCTGGCGCCTGCGCGTGAAGGAGCGGGTGTTTGATGGAGCGAAAATGGCCACGCTGCTGATCGCCGTATCGCTGCTGCTGCTGCCGATCGGCCGGTTCGTTCCGCTTTACAAAGTGTCGGCGCTGGGTGTGTTCCTGATCCTGGCGCTCGGGGCGGTGACAATGATCGTCGCGCGGTTCCGCGGGCTGGTGCGGGATCATATCATGGCGCGGGAGGCGCGCCTTTGGGAGCGGATAACCGCGGTGGGGGTGCTGGGGCTGACGGCGCTGATCTGGGTGGCGCTGGTCGGCAAGAAGCTTATCGCGGTTCTCGCGCCCCTGGGCGTCCCCGGTGCCTTGGCGCCGGGGAAATGGATGGAGATCGCGCTGCAGTTGGGCATGATCCCGGTCCTTCTGGTTGCGCCATTCCTGATCTTCTGGCTGGCTGCCGCGCTGCTGTCCATGAAGGACCGCTTCGAGCTGACGGTGGATGATGCATCGCAGAAGTGGATGGTTTCCACTCTGATCGCGTTCGTCACCCTCAGCCTGGGGCTGATCGCGCTGGCCAATCTCAAGATGGATATCCAGGACACCTTCATCCAGCGCGTCAAATTCATATCCTCGCACCTCCTGTTCTCGTTCTGGGTTGGCTACGGGATGATCTTCCTGCTGGCGTTCCTGGACGGGCGTCTGCGTCGCCGTCGCCTGACCTGGATCCTCATCGTCGCCGCGGCCCTGCTACCGGGGATCCCGATCCTGGCGAACGCCTACAATTCTCGGTTGATCGATGTGTACGGTGGCGCGGATCAGCATGATCGCGATTTCGGGTGGCAGTTCGGCAATTACCAGCTGCGTGGCGCGGCCGCCATTCTGGAGGAGCTGGAGCCGGACGAGGAGCCGCTGCCGAATCCGGTGTTTCCCCCCGAAATGGGGAAGGAGGCCATCTTCTTCGGCGGCACCGACCCGGGGCGCTTCGTGCCGACCTACATGATCTATTCGGCAAGGGTGCGTCCGGATGTCTACCTGATCACGCAGAACGCGCTGGCGGACGGGACGTACATGAACGTGATGCGCGACTTGTACGGCAACAATATCTGGATCCCGAGCGTGGCGGATAGCGCCAACGCGTTTTCGCAGTTCGTGCATGAGATCGAGACCGGGCAGCGCCCGGATGTCGGCGGTATTACCCGCGAGGGCGGGCGCGTCCAGATCACCGGGGTGATGGGCGTGATGGAGATCAACGGCATTCTGGCCCGCAATATCTTCGACTACAACAATTGGAAGCACGATTTCTTCGTGGAGGAAAGCTATGTCATCCGCTGGATGTATCCGTATCTGACGCCGCATGGGCAGATCATGAAGATCAACCGCGATCCATTACCGGCGCTGAGGACGGAGAACGTGCAGGATGACCTGGATTTCTGGGACTGGTACACCCGGCGGTTCATCGCCAACCGCTGGTTCCTGCGTGACGTCGTGGCCCGCAAGTCCTTCTCGAAACTGCGCAGCGCCATTGCCGGCCTGTATGCCTTCCGCGGCATGCAGAACGAGGCGAAACAGGCATTCCTGGAGGCGATGATCCTATACCCGCTGAGCCCGGAGGCCAACTTCCGCCTGGCGGAGGTCTATCTGCGGACCGGTGAGTTTGACAAGGCCCGCGACCTGATGCTTGAGTTCCAGGCCAAGGATCCGGCGAATGACCGCTCGCAGGAGTTTATCCGGCAGATCGAGGGTCTCAAGGGTGTAAGCGTCCGCATCGGGGAGATGGAGAATGAACTCAAGCAGGGGCCGATGGATGTGCAGAAATTACTGATGCTGGCGGATCTTTACCGGCAGGCCAATCGTTCGGATGATTTCATGAATCTGACGGCAAGGCTCCTGAATACGCCCGATCTGCCGTCGTTTGCGTTGCTTCCGCTGGCGCAGCTCTACGATCAGGCCGGCCGCCCGCAGGAGATGAGCCAGGCCTTGACGCAATGCCTGGAGCGGATACCGGGGGATGTGCCGCCGCAGGTGCTCCTGGATATCGTGCGGCTATTCAGCAAGGCGAATCAGGTGCAGGGGATGCGCAACGCGCTGCAGAAGTACCTGGACCGCCGGCCGAACGACTGGAAGGCGTGGCTCGATCTGGCAACGATGGACATCCGGCTCGGGCATCCCGAGCAGGCCGCTTCCTCGATGGGGGTTGCCGTGCGTTACGGCGGTGCAGATGCACAGCGGGCGATACAGGGCAATCCGGTCCTGGCACCCGTCTGGCAGCAGCGGGCGGTGCGCACCCAGGGGCTGCTCGGACTCTGAGTGTATGCGCAGAACCCATCGTCATGATGGAAACAAACAGTCAATATCTCCGTTGGTTTAACGAGCTGGAGCGCGAGCTCTGGCGCTTCTTCTCGCTGTTCGGTGATCTCTGTGGCCGATGCGCCCGCCGGACGTTGCGCGAGAGTGCCGCCGGGCAGCGCCAGAATCGCGACCAGTGGTGCTGCTGCATGATTGACAACCAGGTCCATGACAACTGGGAGACGCTGAATCCGCTGCAGTGCCGCCATGACCGCGGCTGGTATGAGAAACTGGAGCCGCTTCCGCTGGGGCGGATGCCCGGAAACGGTCCATGTCCCGCGCTCGGGCCTGCAGGCTGCCGGATTTCCCAGCTCCGCCCGATCACCTGCACCACGCAGCTATGCGTGAAGATGCTGCGTGTATTGAAACGGCTGGGCCTGTATGACGGGGCGACGGATTTCGCGATGCAGATCGAGGATATCCTTCCCTTGCCCGCCATCCTGCCGGTCCTGTATGGCAGTACCCGCAGGAAGAACGAGACGGTGTCCCTGGCGGATGTGGACCGGTACCGCCAGGCGATCCGCGA
>CAZGBW010000268.1:0-4343 GCA_964523995.1 uncultured Victivallales bacterium
AGCGCGATCATCTGCCACCGGAACAGGATGATCCCGAGATAAATCCGGAAATCGATCTTGTTTTCCTCAACAGGGATTTTTCCGCCGGGCTGGGGTGTCGCCATAGTGTCGCTTCCTTGCCTTGCCTCTATTAAGTTGCAGACCAAACCACAGACAGGGAAACACGATAACAGAAAAACTCCGCCTTTAAAACGAGAATCGTATCAGAACAGACTCATGCGGCGGGCAGGCACAATCACACGGTCTCCGTGTTCAAGGGTGATGTCCCTGTCCGGATTACCGTCCTGAAGGATCTGGCTCGCATCGGCAATGATCTCGTTTTCACGCCCTTCCGCGTCGCGACGGATGATTTTTATCGCCTTGGTATTGGCATAGGCCGGGAAGCCACCCATCTTGAAGATCAGGTGCATCATCGTCGCGGGTGCCCCGTCTGCAAACTGGTAAAGCCCCTGCCGCTTGACTTCTCCCAGCACCAGGACATCCTTGTCAGCCTTCTCGGCAACGACCGCAGGGGTATCGCCCGTTCCCGAGCTGGCATACACAAACGCGATATCATTATTCCAGAGATACACCTCCGGCACATCCGGGTTTCCCGCCTCATCCACCAGGGAATACACCTCGCCGGGCTCGGAGGCCGAAACCGCCCGCAGCAGCCCGCCGCGAACCACGCGCACGCGGGCGCTCTTGATGGACGCCGTCACGTTGCCGACCCGCAGCAGCGCGTCGTTCAGCGAGATCCGGTCCCCGCTGCCGATCTTGATGATCCCCGAGACCGCCACCCGCCCCTGCACAGCCACCTTGTCGTATGACGCCCGCAGAATACGAACCGAGACCGTGGCCTGATTGAAAAACCGGGTTTCCAGAACTTCCTTGATCTTGTCGGCGGCCTGCGCTTCCGTCATGTTGTGCAGGAACACCGGCCCGACATAGCCGAGCTGAATGGCGGAAATCTCGTTGACCTGGTAGCTGCCGTCGAGCCCGGAATCCTCGCGCACGGTAACCTGCAGTACGCTATCGGGCTGAATGGTCACCTCGCCCGCCTTCACCGCCACGGAAACGTCCTCGGACGGCGGCGGCGGAAGCGCATCAACCGGCGCATCGGGCGCATTGACATCCACGCCGGCTTTCTCGGCACGCTCAACGCGAAGCTGCGTCATGAAGGCATCCCAGTCCACCTCCTGGCGGGGACGCGTATTGGCACAGCCCGTAAGAAGGGTGAAAACACCGACAGCAACTGTCAAAAAACAGCGAATTATCCACCCCGATATGTTGTTGCTCTTAACCATATAAGGAAAACCCTTACCCCGAAGACTAGCAGAACCCTGAAACTATGCAAAAAAAAAACACCGAGAATCAAGAAAATAACGCCCGGTCCATCGAATACATTTTTTTATCGCGACCGGCTTATTTCCCGACGCCTTCCATGACATCAATTTCCCGCAGTAGCAGCCGCGCCCGCTGATCAACAAAATCAGACCGTTCCGGGTCACGCCGCAGCTCATTGAGCGCCGCACGCGCCGCCCCGGCATTGCCGCTGTGGAGCTTGACTTCGGCCGCATTCAGCCGAACCTCCTGCACCGCGTACTCCCCCTCTTCCAGCAGGGAGAGCGCCTTGTCCATCCACACCTCCGCCTGCGCCTTGTTTCCGCTGCGCAGCGCCACCATCGCCGCCGTATCCATCACCGCGAATTTTTCCCCACCCAGCTCCAGCAGCTTCGGCAGCAGCGACCGCGCCCGTGGCAGGGTGTTCGGATTCTGGGCCAGCAGATACACCAGGTTGTTGAGCACGCCCACCTCATCCGGCTGCCGCAGGTAGGCCGCCTCCAGAATCCCGACCGCCCGGTCATTCTTCGCATCCAGCCGGGCCGCCTCGGCCGCCAGTAGCAGCGTCCGCACCTGCACGCCCTTGATGTCCTCGTCGATCACCGAACCGAACACCGTCAGCGCCCGGCCCATATCGCCTTTCTGGAAATAGAGCGCACCCAGCGCCTCGGCCCAGCGGGAATCCTCGCGCTGATGCATGTTCAGGTATTCCAAGGCCGTGAGCAGATCGTTGTCCGCCTGCCGGCGGGCCACCTTGATCTCCACCATCACCCGGTAGAACGGAACCGGATCGCGAGCCTGCTCAATACCGCTGACGACCGACGCCAGAGCCCAGTCGGCATCGCCCAGCATCAGCGCCGTGCGCAGCGCCAGCACATTCGCCGCCAGCAGTCCCCGTGCCTGCGCAACCGCCGCCCGTGCCAATTTTTCCGCCAGCCGGGGTTTGCCGCGCGCCAGGAAGAAATCACCCGCGCGGATCAACGCCTCCGGCGGGAAGATCTGGCCGCCCAGGGCCGCGTCAACACGCGTTTCAACCGCCGCCCAGCGGGAATCCTCCACGCTGCCGTCGGTCATCACAATCAATTCCGCCAGGAAAATCTCCGGATCGCGCGGACAGCACGCCGCCGCCGCACGCACCGTCTCCGGGTCCTTTGCGGACAGCGCGGTCAGCGCGCGCCAGGCCGGCGTGTTCGACGGCGAGAGCTCCAGCAGCCGCCGCAGCGCCGCCTTCGCCAGGGCGGCATCCTGCTGCCTTGCGGCCAGCATGGCCAGTTGGTACAACGCGCCGACCGACTCGAGCGGGGTGCGCCCGGCCGCCTCCCAGCGCGCGACCAGGGCCACCGTCTGCGCGGTCGTCGCCTCCACATAGGCCTCCCGCCGCCGCGCCTGCGCCCATTCCAGCGCCAGGCCGCGCAATGACCGGATGAACGGACTGAATGCCTTCGCCTGGGCGCTTGCGAGATCGTTGATCTGCGCGTCGAGCTCGGCCGAGTCCGGCGGCGGAGGCCAGCGCGGAGTCAGCGCGTACACCGCCGGAGGCAGTGCCATCGGCGGATCCGCCTGGACCATTCCATCCGGAACTCCGAACCCCATCGCCTCGCTCAACCGCCGTGCCTCGGCCAGCCGCCCCGTTGCATACAAAAGGCCAACCGCCACCGGCGACGTCACGCCCGCTTCCGACCGCATCAGGACATGCAGGGCCTGCTCCTTGTACCCGAACACATCCCAGATGGCCGATTCCGCCAGGTCCAGCCGAACGGCCCCAGGGTACGCCGCACGGGCCTCCTCGAGAACCTGCATCGCGCAGACGCCGAGGTTCAGGTTCATCAGCGCGCTGATCTTCAGCAGCTCCGCCGTGAGATTGGAGGACGATTGACGCTGCCGGTATTCCCGGAGCATCTCATACGACTTCTGCCACTCCGCCTGCTGTTCGTAGAACACCGCGTGCTGGAACAACACCTCCGCCTCCCGCTCCGGAAATAATTCCCGGATCTTGTCCAACCGCTCGTGCGCCTCGTCAAAGCGGTTGAGCATCGCCAGCGTCATGGGGTAAAGCCGCAGGTGACGCTCGCTGAGCGGACCATCCGCCTCCCGTTTCGCCAGCATCTCGAGGCCACGCTCAAAAACCCGCTTGGCCGCATGGCGATCGGCCCCGTCCTTGAGCGCCTCGTCCAAGGCCGGGATCCGCCGCCGGAAATCACCCAGCGGACGTGTCTTCGCAAAGAGATTCAGCAAGGGTGCCAGATCCACCGTCTGCTCGCCGGTATCCGACGGTACGGCAATCTGGTGACGGCGGACGCGCGTCCAGGACGTCCCGTAGCGCGCCGGGGCCATCAGCAGTTCGGGATCGTCCGCCGCAATCCTGGCCATCTGAATGACCACCAGCCACGCCAGGTCCGGACGCAGCAGCCGCCAGCTGTACCCCGCCGCCGCCGAGAGGGGATCGGCCGAGAGTTTCCCGGCGTTGGCACGCAAGTTCCGCTCGAAGTGCGCCTCCCAGTCGCCGCCTTTCCTCCGCGAGGCGATCTCGAACAGGGACCCCATCAGGCGTGGATCATCCGGCCAGCGCTTCAGCGCCTGCCCCATCACCCGGATCAGCCCCGAGAGGTTGTTCACCTGCTGGTTGGCATGCAGCGCGATCAGCGCCTGGTACAGCTCGGCATACGGACGGTCGTGGTCCGCCACCGTGATCGCCTGCCACTGCTCATGCTGCGCCAGATACGGGAACAGCGCCCGGATGCGGGGCAGCAACAGGTGCGATCCCGACGCCGCCAGCAGATGCCGCGACACCTCGGCGGGCAACCCGTCCATCGCCGCGAATTCCGCCTTCAGCATCGCCACACCCGGCAGACGGTCATTGCCTGCGGGCATCGCATTGACCAGCGCACGCGCCTCGGCCAGCCGACCCGCCCGCATCAGCGCCCAGCCCTTCATGATGACCTCGCGCAGTCCGAGAGCCCCGCCCTTCTGCTCCGCCTCGTCCAGCAGCGCCAGCCCCGCCTCGAAACGCCCCAGGACAA
>CAZGBW010000269.1:0-4328 GCA_964523995.1 uncultured Victivallales bacterium
ATATCCTGCGTACGCAACCACTCGGGCGACTCGCTGTAGGCTGCATACGCCCGGTATGAACTCCAGGGATACTGGCGAAGCTCAGCTAGGCGCCTGGTAACCGTCTCCGGATCAGGAACGGCTATCCCCAACGACTCCTCTGCCTTTTCACGTTTCCCAAGACCATGCGCCTTGCGCATGACCGGATTCAGGTGAACATAGAGGCTCAGCTCATAGGCCCAGGCACTATTCTCGATCGGTATGCTCTTGAACCGCCCCTGCATAAGCGGACCGACCCGATCACGGCGGCGGTTAACCCATACCGCGTAGCTGATATTCAGCCACTGAACGGCCTGACTCAGGTTCGCCTCTGGCGTCTGCATGATCAGATGATAGTGGTTGTCAAGCTCGACATGCGCATGGACGACGACGCGGAACCGCTCCACCATGGCCTCAAGCAATTCCAGGAAATGTACATGCTCGGCATCATTCTCGAAGATCGAGCGCCGCTCGATCCCGCGCGAGGTCACGTGATACCACCCGTTCTCAACATCCACTCTTAAAGGTCTTGCCATAAACGAACGGTCTCATACACATAGCCCGACGTCAAGTGTTAATAGTGAAGATGTGACCCCGATGCCCTTTCCCGATGCCCTTCCGATGCCCTTTGCTACCCCCCGAATCCTTAGCGAAGCCGGGAATCGGATGCCAGAGGGTTATTGTTGCCGCGATCCCACCGGCCTTGCGCCGGTGGTGAAGGAAGTTGAGAAATGGCGGTGCGATCCGTCAAACTCAACGTTGACTTCCACCGACACAAGGTCGGTGGACAGCGGGCGTTCGCTAAGGAATCGGGCCCGCGTATGTCGCGTTTTCGTGCTGTTTTCGTGCTTGCATTCCCCGCGGATCGGCACATGATGAAAACCATGTGAACGTGGGAGGTGTACGATGCAACGTCGAGTAGTCACGGTCCTGTCGGTCCTGCTTGTCGTCGGCCAGGGAGCACGCCAGGGGTTCACCGCCGAGCCGGGTGCCAGTTTCGAGGAGTGGCAGAAACGGGATCAGGACGCCTGGCGCACGTTCCAGGGCCGGTCGCGCGCCACACCCTCACGGCAAGGGGTTCGGACGGTGCCCCGGACGGACGATCCGCCCGAGTTGCCGCCGGACGAGCATGCCGCTGCGGCACTGATTGCCGATGGCGACGAAACAGAACCGGTCGTTCTCCCGGCTGGGCCGGAACTGGCGGTTGTCGGGGATGCCGGGTGGGCGGCACGGCACGGCACAGCGCCGGGCGGGTTGCTCGATGCGCTCGATGGCGGACGCCCCGGCGGTGACGTGAGCACCATGCTGGCGCTCCTGCGCCAGACCCAGGGGCCGTTTACCGAAGCCGAGGAGCAGACCCTCATCAAGCGCTTTGTGCCCTATGCCGAGTCGGATTCGGAAGCCGCGCATGCGGCGATCCGGCAGCAGAACGAGGCCCTTCTCCGGGCCATGATCTACCGACAGATGATGGTGCAGACGGCCTGGGAATATGACTTTGCCCTGGCGGACGCGGAAATCGCCAAGCGGATGGGCGACACGGAGACGCTCGAGGAGGCGGAGCTTCTGGCCGAGATCCAGCGGCAGATGGCGCAGGAGCAGCAGGGGGCGCTCGAGGCGATCCGCAAAGAGATGGATTCCGGTCTGGCGCTGCCGACGCCGGAGGAGGTACAGGCCGAGGACAAGGCGAAGCGGGATAACGCCGTCGCGGCGCTGGAACTGCCCGCAGCTGTTGAACCCCCTGAAGGGAAAGTGCTTCTGGGGTATCTGAAGCTTGAGAAGACCTTCTTTCAGAAGCACGACTACGTAGATCCGTGGGCCAATGAACAAGGGTCAGGGGTGTGGCACAAGGATCTCGCCATTGACGTGAATGAGGGAGGGGTCACCTATTGCTATACCTTGAGACTCGGGGTCCAACCGCCAAGCGTGCGAAAATACACGTGCTCCTGGAGTATTCCGAAACTGATCCCGTGCTATGGCGAACGGCGCGGGCCTTCCGTCGTCGACCCCGGAGTCACGATGCTGCCCCTGAGAGTGGAACTCACGGATGCCGGATCCACACCGGGGGAGTCCGTTATCTGCATCAGCGGCAACGCCGTTTCGGCAATCCTCACGCAATGTGACACGACCGTTTTCTGGGGGGACATGGACGACATCAACCCTGAGTACAACAGGCTGGCCGTCCGTGTCGGTGGCGGGGCGAGTTCCAACGCGAACGTGAGCGCAAGACTCGACAAGTTTCCGATGCCGCATCCGGACGACAACGCCCCGTGCGTCGCTTTCTGCATCGGCAATATGGGAGAGTGGATTGCATATTGGGGGTTCAAGTGGGACCCGGTGGAACAATCCGCTCCGGCGATGGTGCCGCCCGACGACCCCGACCTGGGCCAGGAACAGAACGAGGCCATTGCGGAGCACCAGGCCAACATCGCATCGACGGAGAAAGTGCTGAAGCGCATCGAGGCGGAATTGGCGAACGAGCAAAACCCCACACGCCGGGAGGACTTGCGTCAGCAGGCTCTGCACATGCGGCAGAACATCCACGATAGCAAGGATCTGATCGAATCCATTCGCACCGGCACAATCGTCAAGACGCGCGGGCCTTGGGATGAGCATGCGGCCGTCGTGCTGGCCGAGACCTCGCGCAAACTGCGCGAGGACTGCCTGCGCGCCCAGCAGATGCAGGCGAACTATGCCCGCATGGCGAAGATCCTGGAACGGATGAAGCCCGAGGATGCCAAGCGGTTCTATGACAGCATGGCCGGCGATATGATCCGCGGGATTCACGAGCCCGGCGGTTTCGAGCGGGCGCAGAAGGCCTTGGCGGCCCTGCACGCGACCACCATGACGGCTGCCCGCGAAGCGCAGCAGGCCGACTATGCCGACCAGGCTATCCAGTTTGCCAATCTGGCAGGCGTGGAGCGCGATCTCTATATTCTCGAGGGCATCAAGCGCAACTGCGACCGGGGCATCTTCGTCGGCAGTCTCTTCATGGGCATGGGGGCTGGCACGGCGCTGACCATGGCCTATGAAGGAAGCTGCACGGGGTTCGTGGAAGGACCGAAGCAGGCGGCGATCAATGCCGTCATCCAGGGCGGGGTCATGCTGGGTGCCATGGGCGTGATGAAGATCGGAAGCTGGGGCATCGGCAAGCTGCTCAATCCCAAGGTCGGCCAGAGCCAGGTGAACACGTTCAAGAACATCCTTGAGAAGAATCGCTACGACCAGGAGATGGAGTGGAACCGGGCACTGGTCAATCAGGTCAAGGAGCGCGTCAGCGCCTTCGAGAAATGCAAGCTTTCGGGCGGCAAGGACTACCTCAAGATCAGGATGCAGCTTGATGATGCCGTCGGGGCGGCTAACAGCAGCGCGTTGGCCAAACGGATCATGAAGAACGAGTTGACGGTGCTGCAGAACGAGATCAAGTCGGGCGCGACACGGGATTACACCAAGCTGCGCGACTGTCTCGGGTACCAGAAGGTGTTCGACAACCGCCTGCAGAAGAGCATCTACCCGCGCACGGATGCCGAGGTGGTCAGGCAGCTCAAGAACCAGGGTTACAACGTCGACACGAAGTGGTTCTGCGATTTCCGCAACTCCTGCAGCCGGGGGGTCAATGCCGATCGAGACTTCGGCTTGCTCTACGAGATGGAAGGCCTGCTTACCAAGAATGGCCGCCAGGCGTCGATGACGGAAGTGATGAAAGACGGGCAGAAGGCCTACAACGCCGCCTACAAGCAGGTGACCGGGCACAGCGCCACGCTGGCCGATCAGAGCTTCACGACGAGCACCTTCAGCGAGTCCTTCCCGCTCTCCTGGCTGGAGGGCAAGGTGGCTGGCCCATCCAGTCCGGCGTTCCGTCCGGTGCGGCCGGACGACTTCGAGAAAGCCGGAAACGCGATCTTCAACAAGGTTCAGAACGCGCTGAAGGGGCACGATCCGGCGTTCGTCAAGATGAAGGGTGCCTGTGCCAGTTTGAGCAAGGATCTCCGGACGAAGGTGCTTGAGCGACTTGCGAATCCGCCAGCCAGTTCGACCATTTCATCGGCGTCGCGCAAGGCGGCTCAGGAGCACTGGCGGAAGGTCGAGAAAGTCATGAATGACTTCGCGACCGACCAGTGCGACCCACTAACCGCGATGAGGGACCTGCAACGGCTGACCGGCTCCACCAGCGTCACCGAGAGTGCGGCCCAGGTGCAGCGCCTGGTCAACCGCTTGGGCGGGGGCACGCCGTGACGGCACCGGCGGGGTCAGCGGGAGCTTCGGGGTCACATCTTCACTATTCACACTCTTGCTTTACAACCTGCATCCAT
>CAZGBW010000270.1:0-4317 GCA_964523995.1 uncultured Victivallales bacterium
ACATGCACGAGCCATCCGCCGAGCGATGTTGAATTTGGCATATCCGTTCCTTCCCTTTTTTCTCCTCAACCAGACGCCGCCAGTTCTCCGTGGAACCCGCCGGCACCGACCCTTTCCAGAAAGCCCGCCCACAGGCGCGTGCGAAGCAAACCATACCCACCACCGGAAATCAAGAAAAGAGCTAGCCGGCATGATGCCGGTAATGGCGGGGGGAAAGACCGGTCTGCTCCTGGAACCGCTTGTAGAAATGCGTCGGGCAGGAAAACCCGGAATCGTGCATGATATCGAGGATCTTCCGGTCTGTGGTCGCCAGGAGGCGCCGGGCATGGGAAAGCCGCAGGTGCGTAATGTAGCCGTTGACTGTCTGTCCGGTATAATCGGCAAACGTGCGCGTCAGATGCCGGCGACTGATGCCGGCGGCTTTCGCGATATCCTCGAGACGCAAGGCTTCCCGGAAGTGGCGGACGATGTACTGAAGGGCGCGGCTGAACGACGACGACGCCGACGGCGGTGCCGGTTTTGCGGGGACCGATGGCATCGCCAGCCGCAGCAGGCGCCCCCGGACTTCCGAACGGACGATATCCACCGCCTGCGGCGCGCTCGTCTCCAGCAGCCGGAACCAGTCCTGCAACAGGCTCAGGTCGCTGAATGGCGTCCGGCGGGCCTGGTCGATCACCGGTTGGAGATCCAGGAGGCGCGACATCAGGTCGGACGGCAGTGACCACTCCAGGACCCAGGAAAGCGGGATGTGGACCCCGACGACTTCCGCGCCGGGATCGCGCCGGAGCATCTGGTGCGGCAGCATCCCCCAGTGCACCACCAGCCGGCCCGGCGGCACCTTCACGGACAGCCCGCCGAAAAGCATGGTCACACTGCCTCCCGAAAAGGCGCTGATCTCGAACGCGTCGTGCGTGTGTCCGGATGGCGGCGCAGGCTCGCCGCAGAACGAGCCGAAACCCACATCGTGGAAAACCATGGTATCCAAGTTCATCGTATGGCCCGATATAGTAATAAATGATGCGAAAGATGGGAAGCATTATTATCAGCCCGCCTGCTAGGATTATCGGGGTCGATGCAGGAAATGCCAATATGGCGGGAAAGGAATGGATCATGTCAGGAATCGCGCTGCGGGTAAGCAAACTGTTTCGAGGGAAGAGGAATCTTGTGATTTCGGCGCTGGATCATGTGGTTGAATACGGCGACCAGCCGGGCATCGAGCAGGCGGCGCCGGCGATCCGCAACTGCCTGGACACCGATGCGCTGCTGCTGCCGCGTTTCATGCTGCAGCGCAACGGGGATCTGCTCGCATCCCCCTCCGCCCCGGTGCCGGTGGTGCGGATCAACTGGAGCGCCTCGTTCTATTACCCGCTGGAATACCGGGAAGGATTCACGACGATCGCCACCACCGTCGAGGAGGCGGTGCAGGCCGGTGCAGGCGCGGTGATCTGCTCCCTGTTCCTGGAAGAGGACAATGACCGCCAGCGCGAAACCGACAATGTGCGGATCTTCACGGAGATCGTGCGGCAGAAGGAACGCCTCGGCATCCCGCTGATCGGCGAGGCCTATGTGGTCGAGCACAAGGAGAGGACGCCGGAACAGGTGCATATGAAGGTCAAGCGGGTCTCGCGCATCATGGCGGAACTGGGCGCGGACCTGGTCAAGACGTTTTTCACCGGCGAGCGTTTCCATGAGGTCGTGGAAAACACGCCGGTGCCGGTATTCACCATCGGCGCGGAAAAACTCAATACCGACCTGGAGGTGCTGCGCAAGGCGCAGGCCTCGGTGAAACAGGGGGCGCGCGGTATCATTTTCGGACGCAATATCTTCATGGCAGCGAATCCGCCCGCCATGATCCGGGCGCTCAACGCGGTGATCAACGACGGCGTCGCCCCGGAAGCGGCGGCCGCCGCGATGAAGGGGTAGCTTTTGGGGGGATCACCGAAAAGTTCAACAAAATGACCAGGTTATTGACAAAGGGGTATGGGCGTGATGCGCGATGAATGCAGACCTCCCTGCCTGATCGGCCTGGATCTCGGGACCAGCGCCGTCAAGGGCGTGCTCATGTACGCGGACGGCCGGATCCTGGCCACCGCGGAGCGGCAGGTGCACTATTCATACCCGCAGCCGGAATGGGTGGAAGCCGATGCGGAGCGCCAGTATCGCGGCGTGCTGGAGGTCATCCGCGACCTGGCCGCACAGTCACCGGGCCCGGTGATGGCACTGGCCGCTTCCGCCGCCTCCGGCAACACGCTGCTTGCCGATGCGCAAGGCCGGCCACTGACACCGGTGATCAACTGGATGGACCGGCGCAGCGTCGGCCACCCGCCGCCCGCGCTGGAGGGCTTGACGCCCGAATCCGTGCAGCAGGTCACCGGCTGGCCCTGTGTCGAGATCTTCCCGCTGGCTCAACTGGCCTGGCTTCAGGAAAACCGCCCGGCGCTTTACCGTTCCGCGGCCCGCGTCTGCATGAATACCGACTGGCTGCTCTTCCGCCTGACCGGACAGTGGGTCATGGATGATTCCACGGCCACGACCTTTCATCTCCAGGACCAGGTCGCCCGCCGATGGCACCTGCCGTATCTCAAACGGCTCGGCATCAAGGAAGCGCAGCTCTCCCGCCTGACCGGATCGGGCATCGCCGTCGGCCCCCTCACGCCGGAAGCGGCGGCGGCCTCCGGCCTGACAACGGAAACACTGGTGGTGACCGGCAGTTTCGACCATCCGTCCGCCGCCCGGGCGGCCGGTATTCGCGAACCGGGGCAATTGCTGCTTTCCTGCGGAACCTCCTGGGTCGGGTTCACCCCCTTCGGCGATCGTGACACCATCCTGGGGGCTGGCATGCTTTGCGACCCGTTCCAGTCCGATCACGGCGGCCCGTGGGGCGGCATCTTCTCCGTGCCCGCCATCGGTCCGGTGATCAACTGGTATGTGGACAATGTCATCGCGCCGGGCGAGGAAAACCGGCTGCGGATATTCGATGACCTGGCGGCGCAGGCCTCCCCCGGTGCAGGCGGTCTTGTGATCGACCTGAAGGATCCGCCGCGTCCGCCGGATGCGGATCGCAAGCGGGTGGCCCGTGCGGTCATGGAAGGTGCCGCCCGCGCACTGAACGGGCTGCTGATGAACCTGAAAACCGCCGGGTTCCATTTCGGCCAGGCCGTCATGGTCGGCGGCCCCAGCAAGAGCCCGGTCTGGCCGGGCATCCTCGCGGAGATCACCGGTCTGAATCTCTCGGTCGGCTCTGCCCACGCCGGCGCCACGGGCGCGGCCATGCTGGCCGCGGAAGGCGCGGGAATCACCCTGGACACAAAGGATCCGTCCGATCCGTCTGATCGGTCGGATCCACCCATGAAAGGAACTCCATGAACGCTGACTACACCGACAGGGACCGGCAGGTCTACGAGCAGGAGCTGGGGGATTTCCTGCCCGCGCGGCTTTTCGATGTCCATATGCATCTCTTCGATCAATCCTGCATTCTCCCCGGCAGGACGTTCCCGCCCAGAAGCTGCTTCCACAAATTCGGCGGGATCTTCACGCGCGAGCAGATGCTCGAATGGGCAACGGTCTGGCTGCCGGGGCAGGAGTTGCACCTGAACAGTTTCGGGCAGCCAAGCTTCGATTCCGACCTGGACCTCTCAGGTGTTTACTCGGGGCGCATTTCCGACAATCGCCGCTTTTTCGGCATGGCGCTGGTCTCGCCGAAGGATTCCATCGAGGCGGTGATCCGCCGCGTGGAGTCCAACCGTCTGGTCGGCTACAAGCCGTACCTCAATTTCGTGGACTGGAAACCCGTGCCGGAGATCACCATCGAGGATATGCTGCCGGAAGCGCAGATGCAGTACGCCGACGAGCATGGGCTGGCGGTCATGCTGCATATCCCGCGGCCGCTGCGGCTGGCCGATCCGGTCAACCAGAAGGGAATGGTGGATATCTGCCGGCGCTATCCCCGTGCGCAGATCATCTTCGCGCACATCGGGCGGGCCTACTACCTGAGCAACATCATCGGCCTGCTGGACAGCATCGCCGCCTGCCCGAACGCCTTCATTGACACCGCGATGGTCAACCACGAGGGCGTTCTCGAATACGCATTCCGTCATTTCCCGCGCGAGCGCATCCTGTTCGGGTCCGACGCGCCGATTGCCTGCCTGCGTGGCAAATCGGTGGAGATCAACAACCAGTACGCCTACCTCATGGGCGAGGACTTCGAGATCGGCACGTCGATCTACGACGCGAGACATGCCGTCGCGTTCACGTCTTTCTATTACGAGCAGTTGCGCGGCATCAAGCTGGCCGCCAACCGCGCCGGCCTGACCGCCG
>CAZGBW010000271.1:0-4296 GCA_964523995.1 uncultured Victivallales bacterium
TTCCTCGACCGGGCCGACTCGTTGAGCGATGACGAGCGCGCCAGCATGGAAACCCGCTTCTGCGACATCACCGACGACGGGCAGGTTAAATCCGTTTTCGAAAGCGTCGGGCCGCTGGCCGGTATCGTCCACTCCATCGCGTTCGCGAATCCGCGCACGCTGCTGAACGAGGAGTTCCACACGGACGCGATTGACGATATCAAGCTTTCCCATCACATCAGTTGCATCTCGCTGGCCACCGTGCTCCGTCATGCCGGCCCGAATCTCGCTGGCGGCGGCTCGGTCGTCGCGCTGACCTTCGACACCTCGCGCATTTATCCCTTCTACAACTGGATGGGCGTCCAGAAGGCCGCCCTCGAGGCGCTCGTGCGCGCGCTGGCCCGCCGCCACGGGCGCGACCGGATCCGCGTCAACGCGGTTTCCGCCGGTCCTCTCGACACCAAGGCCGCCTCGAAAATCCCGGGGTTCGGCGGATTGACCGAACTCTGGAACCAATCCAGCCCCCTGCCCTGGGATACCAGCCGCGATAAACAGGCGGTTGCCAATGCCGTCGCGTTCCTGCTGGGGCCCTATGCCGAGAAGATCACCGGACAGACGCTCGTCGTTGACGGTGGAGCCTCCATCATCGCGGGCCAGCTCCGCGACTTTGAACGCTCCTGATCCATGCGCACGCATCCTACAGGGCATCGCGCAGGCGGTTCACGATCCGCTGGATGCAACCGGGCCGGCTGTCCATGAACTCGGCAGCCAGCCGCTTGAGCCGTTGAATGTCAATCTTGCCCGCACCAAGCGTCGGGATCTCCTCGATCGCCATGTAGTTGTCCTTTTTCGGTCTCCATAGGTTTGGCAGATCGCTATCCCCCAGCAACGCGTGAAGGCGCTTGGGATCGCCCGCCGCCGGGGTGCAGCAGACCACCAGTTGCTCGCCCTTGCGCTCGTCCTCGACGGCCACGACGGCCACGCAGCGCTCCTCGGCACCAAGAGCCTTGTGCAGAGCCTCCTCCACCGCCAGATGCGGCACCATCTCGCCACCGATCTTGCTGAACCGCGAGAGCCGGTCTTGCAGGAAGATGAACCCGTCATCATCCACCGTGGCGATATCCCCTGTCGCATACCAGCCGTCCCGGATCACCTCGGCGGTCTTCTCCGCCAATCCAAGATACCCGAGCATGACGTTCGGTCCCCGGACCATCAGCAGGCCCGCCTCGCCCGCCGGAAGTGGAACCCCGGTCTCCGGATGCACAACCCGTACCGCCACCCCCGGCACGGGATGCCCGACGCTGCCCGGCTTGGTCCCGGTCTGCCTGATGCCACCGTACTCGACGTCGGCGATATTCAGCGAGATCACCGGCGATAACTCGGTCGCCCCGTACCCCTCTGCCGGACGGACACCGTACCTCGCCGAAAAGGCATCCGCCACCCGCGGCGCCAGCTTCTCGGCCCCGGTGACCAGCGCCCGCAGCGAGGAGAAGTCCCCCTCGCCCGCGCGGCGCATCCACGACAACAGGAATGTCGGGGTTGCCACCATGATCGAGAGCCGGTTCTCGCGCACCATTTTCCCGATGACGCCCCCCTCCAGCGGGTTCGGATGGTAATACACGCTGAACCCGCACGTCACCGGAGCCCAGAGTGTCACGGTCAGCCCGAAGGAGTGGAAAAAGGGGAGCACGGCGGCAAAGCGCTCCTGCGGCGTATACCGGAAGACCTGCCGGACCTGTTCGATATTGGAAAGAATGTTGTCGTGGCTGAGCATCACCCCTTTCGGCACGCCCGAGCTGCCGGAAGAGAAGATCACGGTGGCTACGGTATCCGGACCGGATGCGCGCCCTCCCACCAGCAGCCACGCCGGAAGCCCGCCTGCCTTCAACAGCGCCAGCACTTTGCGTACCGGCGTGATGGTCCCGGCGATATCCTCCAGGTAGCGGGTACCGGGCGGGGGGGTGAAGCCAGCTCCCATCCTATCCACAAATGCCCGCGAACTGATCACCGTGCGGATCCCGCATTGCCGGATGGCCGAGGCAATGGAATCCGCCGAGGCCGTGAAATTCAAGTTCACCGGCACCTTGCCCTGCAGGGTCAATGCCAGGTTCGCCAGCGCCCCGCCGACGGAGGCTGGAAGGAGGATTCCCACCATGGCGTCCCCCTTCACCTCCTTGCGCAGGACATCCCCCAGGGCGATGGATCCAGCCAGAAGACGACCGAAGGTCAGTCGTTTCCCGCTCGTGTCGCTCATGGCGTGATGCCACCAGCGCCGCCGTGCGCAGGCGATAAATCGCCGGCCCAGCATATCCCCCCGCTGTTTCAGCATGCCGAACACCCCGCACCCCAGCTCCGCCACCGCCTGCCGCAATTCGGCAGGTGTCGTGGAGGCCGGCATCGGCCCGCCGACCTGCAGCGTCACCGTATAGGGAATCGAGCGCGGCAGGGCGCGGGCAAGCCGACCGTGGTAATAGCTGAAGATGCTGCCCCAGGCGTTGCCGATATGCACCGGGATCAACGGATAGGACGTACCGCGCACGATCCGTTCAAAACCTCCCCGGAAGGCATGCATGTTCCCGTTGCGGGTCAGCTTCCCCTCCGCGAAGATGCAAACCATGTAGCCGCTGTCCAGCGCCCCCCTTGCCTGCTGGAACGACTCCACGACCCGTCGCGGCGGATCGTTGGCGGAAATGGGAATCACCCCCATCAGCCGGAACAACGGATTGATCCAGCGGGCCTCGTAGATGGACCGGTCCATCAGGAAGCGGATCCGCCGCTGCGTCACGGAGGAGATCAGCAGCGCATCCACCCAGGTCACATGATTCGACACCAGCAGAGCCCCGCCCTCGATCGGCAGATGATCAAGACCGGCGGTTTTGACCCGGTAGAAGAACCGGGTGATCACCACGACGCAGAACCGGACCGCGAAATCCGGCAGCAGCAGGATCGTCAGACCGGCCAGCACCCCCGTCAACAACCCGACCACCAGGAAGCATTCGCGCGGGGACAGCCCTGCGTTCTTGACCAGGACGTACAGCAGCGCCGCGGAACCTGCCACCCCGACGAAACTCAGGAAGTTGGAACAGGCCAGGATCTCGCCGCGTTGCGCCACCGGACTGCGGTCCTGGATGTAGGCACTGAGCGGGACAATGAAAAGGCCCGAGCCGATACCGGTCAGGAGCATCAGCACGAGAACGGGGATCGCCGCCGGATGCGTCATAGCCAGCCCGAGGCTGCAGGCGGTCAGCAGCAATGCACCAACCGGCACGATCCCGAATTCGATATTCCGCCCCGAAAGCCGCCCGGCCAGGAGGGCGCCGATGCCGATTCCCATTGCCGCTATCGGGAACAGGAATCCGCTCTGCTGCGCCGTCCAGCCAAGGGCGCCCTGGCCATACAGTAGGATGTTCTGCTGCACAAACCCACCCAGGAAGAGGAAATAGGCGGATCCGATCACGGCCAGGAACAGATAACGGTCCCGGCGGATGTTCAGCATCGTCTTCACGATCTCCACCGCGAAAAACGGCGTGAAACGCTGTTGTCCGCCCGCGGGCGGCGTCCGCGGAATCCGGACGGAGACCGCCAGACCGGCAACGGAGACCAGGATGCAGAACACGGCAACCGCCGGATACTGATCCCGGAAAAGGGTAACCAGCAGGAACGAGGGCAGGAACGTGCCCAGGATAATCGCCAGATACGTCATGCAGACCAGGCTGCCGTTGGCCCGCGAGAGCCGGTCACGCGTGACCAGCTCCGGCAGGATCCCGTACTTCGCGGGACCGAAGAATGCGCTTTGCGTACACATCAGGAAGACAATACCGTAAAGGATGAGCGGGCTTTCCAGGAGTATCCCCGCCAGTCCCGCCGCCATGATGAACACTTCGGAAACCTTGGAAACCACGATGATGGTACGCTTGCTCAGGCGGTCCGCCAACACCCCGGCGAACTGGGAAAACAGCAGGAACGGGATGATGAAGAGCGCCGAGACGAGCGTGATGGTCGTCGCCCCATCCCTGCCAAGATGGTCCACGAGAAAGAAGAAGACCAGGAACTTGAAGACGTTATCGTTCAGGGCCCCCAGGAACTGAGTGCCGTTAAGCCAGCCGAACCCGGTCATTTTATAACGTTCAACCATCATCGACGCCTCCGGCTGTTATCGCGGATCGAGGGACTTCCAAACGTAAGGGACGTGGACCCACCATAGCGGGAACAACAACCGGCCTTCAAGTCTATTCCGGTTGAGGATGCCCCGGACTGCTGAAGCGCCTCTGCCGCCCACCGGCCTTGCGCCGGTGGGGGTAAACGCTGAAACAAAGG
>CAZGBW010000272.1:0-1160 GCA_964523995.1 uncultured Victivallales bacterium
AGTCGTTAATTAACCGGCTTCGCGGAAACCGTCTACATCATGTACGCATTCCGGGAAACAGCCGCAATGCAAGGTCATGCGACAACCGTAGCGAAAGCGGCGGCAGGCGGCGAGAAAAAAAGGCGCTGTTTCCGGGGCGGGAAGGGGATCCCGGCGCTGGCGACGCGCAGGGGCAGGCCGTTCTCGTTGGCAACGGTAATGGATCTTTTCACGGGCTGGCCTCTTCCTGGATATGGCGCTGGCCGGACGCGGCGCCAGGGTATAGTTTCATCTGGCGCGGGCGGATGAATACGGTCTCGCCAGCCTGGAAGCGCTGTTGGTCGTAGCGTTCGCGCGTCAGCTCGGCTTCGACAATCCGCTGGTCTCCGGCATTCTTCAACTCGATGCGGACCATCGGGCCGATGGCATGCACATGCAGGACCGAGGCGTCCATCCACGTGTGGTCCTGCCGCCCGCGGGCTATTTCAATATCGTGCGGCCGGGCATAGATCAGGGCGTCGTCGCCGAGCGCCACCTGACCGTCGCTGATCCGGTGGTGGAAGATGTTGACGCTGCCGAGGAAGTGATAGATGAACGCATTGGCGGGGTGGGAATACACCTCGTCCGGGGTGCCGTGCTGTTCAATGCGTCCCTCGTTCATCACCACCACCTCGTCGGAAACCTCAAGCGCCTCCTCCACATCGTGCGTGACGAAGACGCTGGTGACATGGATCTCGTCATGCAGGCGGCGCAACCAGCGGCGCAGTTCCTTGCGGACCTTGGCGTCGAGTGCCCCGAACGGTTCGTCCAGCAGCAGCACTTTCGGTTCCACCGCCAGCGCGCGGGCGAGGGCGGCACGCTGGCGCTGGCCGCCGGAAAGCTGGCTCGGCAACCGGTCGGCCAGCCAGTCGATCTGCACCATGTTGAGCAGATGCATCACCCGCTCGCGGATTTCCGCCTTGGAGGGACGCAGGGCGCGCGGTTTCACCCGCAACCCGAAGGCCACGTTCTCGAACACGCTCATGTGCCGGAAGAGCGCGTAATGCTGGAAGACGAATCCGACGCCGCGCTTGCGGGCCGAGGTGTCGCTGGCATCCTGGCCGTCCATCGCGATCTCGCCCGTATCGGCCTGTTCAAGGCCGGCGATAATGCGCAGCAGCGTCGTCTTGCCGCAGCCCGAA
>CAZGBW010000272.1:1170-4273 GCA_964523995.1 uncultured Victivallales bacterium
CCTAGCCGGACGGGCCGAGCAGCGCCACCAGCTTGCCCGACGGCACGGTCAGGCTGACGTTCTTCAAGGCCTCGAAAGTCCCGAATGCCTTGGATATGTTGATTGCCTCGATTGCCATGACTGCTCTCCTATTGACCGCCATCCGGTGCCGTGCCGACAAGGCTGCGCCGTGTCTTCCATTCGATCAGTGATTTCAGGGCCAGGGTGATCAGCGCCAGGAAGGCCAGCAGGGAGGCCACCGCGAACGAGGCCGTGAACTGGTAATCGTTGTAGAGGATCTCGATGTGCAGCGGCATGGTATTGGTCCGTCCGCGGATATGCCCGGACACCACCGAGACCGCGCCGAACTCCCCCATGGCGCGGGCGTTGCAGAGGATGATGCCGTAGAGCAGCCCCCATTTGATATTCGGCAGGGTGACGCGCCAGAATGTCTGCCACCCGCTTGCGCCGAGCGTCATCGCCGTCTGCTCCTCGTCGCTGCCCTGCGCCTGCATCAGCGGGATCAGCTCGCGGGCGACAAAGGGGAAGGTCACGAAGATCGTGGCCAGGATAATGCCGGGAGTGGCGAAGATGATCCGGATATTGTTCTCCTGGAGCCAGGGCCCCAGCAGGCCGCGGGCCCCGAACAGGACGACGAAGATCAGTCCGGCAATCACCGGCGAAACCGCGAAGGGAAGATCGATGAGGGTAATCAGCACATTCTTGCCCCGGAACTGGAACTTGGTGATCGCCCAGGCCGCCGCCAGGCCGAAGGCGACGTTCAGCGGAACCGCGATGGCGGCGGTCAGGAGCGTCAGGCGGATCGCCGACCGCGCATCCGCCTCGGTAAACGAGGCCAGATAGACCCGCAACCCCTGCTGGAACGCATACGTGAACACCAGCGCCAGCGGCAGCACCAGCACGAGACCGACAAAAAGCAGCGCCAAGCCGATCAGCAGACGCCGAGCCCAGGCCGGGTCGTTCATTCCGGGGCGGGTTTCCGCATGCGCGCGGTCCGTCACCAGACGGGAGATGGTTCCGGCCATGTTGTATCTCCTTTTCCTCAGAGGTGCCGCCGGCTCCAGGCTTGCAGCAGGTTGATGATCAATATCAGCAGGAAGGACAGCAGCAGCATGACGACGCCAATCGCGGCAGCACCGTGGTAATCGTACTGTTCAAGCTTGATGATAATGAGCAGGGGCGCGATTTCGGTTTTCATCGGCATATTGCCGGCGATGAAATACACCGAGCCGAACTCCCCGACAGCGCGGGCAAAGGCGAGCGTGAACCCGGACAGCAACGATGGCAGGATGGCGGGGACGATCACCCGCAGAAAGGTCTGGCGGCGGGTTGCCCCGAGACTGGCCGCGGCCTCTTCCACTTCGGATTCCAGGTCCTCAAGGGCGGGCTGCACGCTGCGCACCACAAACGGCAGGCCGATCAGCGTCAGAGCCAGGACAATCCCGGCTTGCGTATAGGCAATCCGGATCCCCAGCGGATCCAGCCAGCGACCAACCCAGCCGGTGTGGGCGTAAAGTGTCGTGAGGGCGATGCCAGAGACGGCGGTAGGCAAGGCAAAAGGCAGATCCACCAGGGCATCGATGATCTTCTTCCCGGGAAACGAATAGCGCACCAGGACCCAGGCCAGGATGAACCCGAAGACACTGTTGATCAGGGCGGCGATGAAGGCGGTGCCGAAGCTGAGCCGGTAGGCGGCCAGCACGCGCGGATCAAGAATCGCCTTGTTGACGAACTCGGCCCAGGACATCTGCCCGGTCAGCAGGAACAAGGCGGCGAGCGGAACCAGGACGACGAGACTGGTATAGAACAGGGTAAAGCCCAGCGAGAGGCCGAACCCCGGCAGCACCCTGTGTGTTTTTCGTTTCCCGGTCATGCCCAATTCCTTACTGCTGGTAGATCCTGTCGAACTCCCCGCCGTCCGCGAAATGCACCCGGTCGGCCCCGGTCCAGCCTCCGAACACATCACCGATGGTGAAGAGGGTAATCTCCGGATACTGGTGCTTGTACTTGGCGAACACCGCCGGATCGCTCGGGCGGTAGTAGTTCTTCCCGGCGATATCCTGTCCCTCGGGGGAATACAGGTACTCCAGATAAGCCTGCGCCACCTCCCTCGTCTTCTTCCGGTCGACATTCTTGTCCACCAGCGTGACGACGGTTTCGGCCAGGATGCTGATTTCCGGGATCACCGCCTCAACCCCCGCGGCATCCAGCTCGTTCTTGCTGAGCAGGATCTCGTTTTCCCAGTTGATCAGCACATCGCCGATGCGCCGCTGCACGAAGGTGTTCGTCGCCCCGCGCGCCGCCCGGTCCAGCACCGGCACGTTCTTGTACACCTTGGTGATGAACGCGCGAGCCTTGTCCTGTGCCGCGATCACTTCAGGTGATGCGGGGTCCTTGAGCTTGGCGACGAAGTTCTCGCCCAGTTCCCGCTTCAGGACGTAGCCCCAGATCGCCAGGTAATTCCAGCGGGCGGCGCCCGATGTCTTCGGGTTGGGCGTGATGACCTCCACCCCGTCGCGGACCAGGTCCTCCCAGGATTTGATGTTCTTGGGGTTCCCCTTCCGGACCAGCAGGATCAGCGTGGAGGTGTACGGCGCACTGTTGCCGGGCAGCCGGCCCTGCCAGTTTTTCGGCAGTAGGTCCGTCTTGTCCGCGATGGCGTCGATATCCGCCGCCAGCGCCAGCGTGACCACGTCGGCCTCCAGGCCGTCAATCACCGCCCGCGCCTGGCTGCCCGAGCCGCTGTGCGACTGCTCCACCTTGACGGTCTTGCCGGTCTTGTCCTTGTAGTGCCTGGCGAACGCCGCGTTGAACTCGCGGTACAGTTCGCGGGTCGGATCGTACGACACGTTCAGCAGGGTAACGTCCTGCCCGTAGCCTGCCGTTACCGTCAGCGCGCCGGCGGCCAGCAGGGCTGCGATCGATTTGATCGTATTCTTCATGCTTCTTCTCTTTCGGTTAGATTTCATAAGCAAACCCCTGGGTTGAAATCAGCTTTTCAACTTTTTGCAGACCGTCCTTGAGGGTTGTGTTATCGAGAATGGCGGCGATGGCGTCCCGTACGTCCCGCATGACGACACGAATGACACAAAGGGTCTCGTCC
>CAZGBW010000273.1:0-4271 GCA_964523995.1 uncultured Victivallales bacterium
TGGAACTATACAACACGCGCATCCGGAAGATCCCGGATGTCCTGATGGCAAAACTTTTCCACTTCACCGAACGCGCCTATTTCAAGGCCTAACCGGAAGGACATTCCCGCCACAGGCAGCAGGACGGCTGCCGAAGCCCGCCGCCTAGACGGCAAAGTACTTCGCCTGGGGATGGTGCGCCACGATCGCCGAGGTGGTCTGCTCCGGAACCATCTCCATGTTCTCCGTCAGCGTGACGCCGATGGTTTCCGGCTTGAGCATCTCGAAGACGGGGATATGCGCGCGCAGGTCGGGACAGGAGGGATACCCGAACCCGTAGCGCGAGCCCTGGTAATCCTGGACGGCGTAGCCCGCCAGGGAGGTCGGCGCATGGGTGGCAATGCCAAGTTCCTGGCGCATGACCTCATGCCAGTACTCGGCCAGCGCGTCGGTAACCTCCACGCCAAAACCGTGCAGCATCAGGTAATCGTGATAGATATTCTCCGCGAACAGCGCGTGGGTCGCCTTGTCCATCTCGGGCCCGATCGTGACCACGAAGAAACCCGCGATATCGCCACCCTCCGCCTGTGTCTTGAAATAATCCGCGATGCAGATCGCTGGCGCTTCCTGCCGGCGGGGAAAGGCGAACGGATGCACTTTCCCCTCATGCTCGACATGGAGCGTATCCCCTTCACTGTAGCAACGGTAGTACCCGTAGGCCACCTTCGGACGGATCAGCCCGTCCTCGATGCCACGCCTCTTGAACTCCTCGAAGAGCGGCGCCACCTTGCCGGTGATCAGCGACTCGTACTCCTCCGCGCCCATCTTCCCGCGCCGGTAGCCCCAGCGCCCCCGGAACAGCGCCTGCTCGTTGACGAACGGGAACACCAGGCGCGGATCGATATCCGTCACATACCGCGTCCCCAGGAACGGCGGATTGGGAACCGGCACGTCCCGTGCCACACCGGTATCCTCGGTAACCGCTTTCTTCTCCCGCTGCCGTGCAGGCTGCGCCTCGTAGGTGGTGGCCAGGAGCTTCCCCTCCTCGAAATCGCGAACGGCCTTGAGCCCCGCGAAGGCATCGGCACAATACACCACGGGGTGGTCATAGGCGGGCACGCAGGATTCAGCCACAAACTTGCGGGTCAACGCCGCGCCCCCCAGCAGGATCGGCGTTCCAAGCCCGTTCTCACGGTACTGCGGCATGCTCTCCTGCATGACAATCGCGGACTTCACCAGCAGACCGCTCAGGCCGACAATATCCACATCCAGCTCTTTCGCCTTGGCCAGGATGGTCTCCGCCGGCACCTTGATTCCCAGGTTGTAGACCTTGTAGCCGTTGTTGGACAGGATGATATCCACCAGGTTCTTGCCGATGTCGTGCACGTCCCCCTGCACCGTCGCCAGCAGGATCTTGATGCCTTTCCCCGCATCCGCCTTGTCCATGTACGGTTCGAGGTAGGCGACCGCGCGTTTCATGACCTCGGCGGACTGGAGGACGAAGGGCAGCAGCATCTCGCCGTTGCCGAACAGGACGCCGACGTGCCGCATGGCCGGGACCAGCACCGTATTGATGATGGCGGTCGGCGGTTGTCGCCGCAGCAGGATCGAGAGAAGATCCTCAAGACCCTCCTTGTCGCCCCGGACCACTTTGCCGGTCAGGGATTCCTCGGCAGGGCTGTTGGCATCGCGCGCCTCGTTCTGCGCGGGCGTATCGGCAACGTTCTTGCTGAAGTGGTTGATGAAGGCCATCAGCGGCGATTCGACGCCCTCCGTCCGGCGGTCGTAAAGCAAATCCATGCTCAGGTGCCGTTCCTTCTCGTCCACCGAGGCAAGCGGGACGATCTTGGCGGCATCCACGATGGCGGCATCCAACCCGGCCGCGACCGCCTCATGCAGGAAGACGGAGTTCAGGATACGGCGGGAATGCGGCGGCAGGCCGAACGAGATGTTGCTCAGCCCCAGCACGGTGAAGACGCCCGGCAGTCCGGCCTTGATCAGGCGGATGGCATCCAGTGTCTGGATCGCCGCATCGCGCAGCGTCTCGTCGCCGGCTCCGATCGTGAAGGTCAGCGGATCGAACAGGATATCGCCGGGGCGCAGGCCATGGGTGTTCACCGCCAGATCATAGATCTCCCTGGCGGTTTCCAGCTTCTCGGCCGCCGTCATGGCCATGCCTTTCTTGTTGATCGTCAGCGCGATCACGGCGGCCCCGTAGCGCTTGACCAGCGGGCAGACCCGGTTGAGGGTCTTGCCCCCGTCCTCAAGGTTGATCGAGTTGATGATGCAGCGGCCGGGATACATGCGCAGGCACGACTCGATGCAGTCCGGCGTGGTGGAGTCGATCACCAAAGGCAGCTTGACGGCACCGGCAAACAGTTTCACCAGGGCAATCAGGTCCTTCTTCTCGTCACGGCCGGCATAGGCCGTGCAAAGATCAAGCACATGGGCACCGGAGTCCTGCTGCTCCAGGGCAATCTTGAGACAGGCGTCGTAATCCTCCGCCAGAAGACAGTCGCGGAAACGTTTCGACCCGTTGGCATTGCAGCGTTCGCCGATCAGCAGCGGGCGGGGATCCTGCTCGATCTCGATCGCCTGGTATAAACTGGATACCGATGGTTTCATAAGTCAACTCCGCTAATAGGGTATAGCCACAAAAGGCACATAATTCACAAAACGAATTTCTTTATTTGGATAACCGGTGAGCCAAAATTAATCAGGAGCCCGTGTCTCTGGCGCGAGGCGCGCAAGTAGCCAAGAATCTGTGCGGCATGTCCATCAATAAGCGACCTACAAGCTTTCAATTCGACAACAATGGAATCCTCAACAAATTGATCAGCGTAATAATCACCCAGTACCGTTCCGTCCTCGTCGTATACGCTGAGCGGGTGCTGCTGCAAGACCTTAATCCCGCGTTTGCGAAGACGATGAGCCAAGCCATTATCGTAAACTTTCTCCAAATGTCCGTCTTTTAGGTAGGTATGCAGATCAAAAGCCACTTGCCTGACCTGATCGCACAGCTTCAAAACATCTGCATCCTTAACCATAACTATATCTCCTGTTATGTTTTGTGTATTTTGTGCTTTCTGTGGCTAATTCTCATTTAATCAAAGGGTTCTGAGTGCGGGGCGGACGCCCTCAAGGGCGGCAACGAGTGCACGGATGTGCTCCGGGGTGGTTCCACAGCAGCCGCCGACGACACTGACACCCTGCTGCACGACAAAGGCCTTCATATGCCGCGCGTAGTCGGCTGGCTGAAGACGATAAACCGTCTTCCCCTCCACAACCTCCGGCAACCCTTGATTCGGGATACACGAGATTCGCTTCGGCCACTGTTGGCTGAGATACCGGATGTGGGACTCCATGTCCGACGGCCCGGTGGCACAGTTCAGGCCGAGCGAGAAGATCGGGAATGGTTCCAGGGTGGCGCAGATGGCACCGATATCGGACCCCACGAGCATGGTACCGGTCGCCTCGATCGTCACCGACACCAGCACGGGGACCTCGCGCCCGGCGTCCCGTGCGGTATCCAGCACGGCCAGCACCGCCGTCTTGACCTGCAGCAGGTCCTGGCACGTCTCGATGATGATCGCGTCCACGCCAGCCTCGATCAGTGCCTCGGTCTGCTCGCGATAGGCCGCCTCGAGCGCATCCTGCGAGATGTGCCCCAGCGACACCAGCTTGGTCGTCGGCCCGAGCGACCCGGCGACGTAGCGCCCCGACAGGGTTCCAATCGCCTGGCGCGCATTCCGCACAGCGGCGGTATTGATCTCGCGGACCTTGTCCTCCAGCCCGTATTCCGCCAGCACGATCCGGGTCGCCCCGAACGTGTTGGTTTCCAGCACCTGGGCCCCGACGTCGATAAAGGAGCGGTGAAGGGCGGTAATGATATCCGGCGCGGTGATGCTCAGAAGCTCATTGCACCCCTCGCGGTCTTTCCAGGCGGCATCGGGTATGTCCATGAGCTGCAGATTCGTTCCGCAGGCTCCGTCGAATATCAGTAGCGGCTGGTCGGTAAATCCGTTCATGAAAGGAATCCTCCCTCGGCATTCATTGTTCCCATACGGCAATCCGGTAATGGATGATCCGGTCATCATAACCTCCGCCCCCTTCATCGACGAGCTTAAAACACCATGAATTGATACAATTCCGGAACGTGCCGCACCCGCCGCAACTCCACAAGAGGGTAATTTCGTTCAAACTTGTAAAGGAACCTGATTCCTGTTAATGTGCCAGCGTGGATAAACAAAAACTCCTGGAATATCTGGAAAAGCTGGATGCCGCGCTTGACC
>CAZGBW010000274.1:0-4267 GCA_964523995.1 uncultured Victivallales bacterium
ACGGGCCGGATCGGCCACCAGGATCCGGTCGTTGGAATCAACGGCCAGGTCGCGGCCCAACTCATGCCGGTCAAACTGTTCCGGGGTGGCCACCACACCGGTGAACCGTCCACGGGAGGTGTACACCTTGATCCGCGCCAACCCCTTTTCGCTGGTGATGATCGAACCGTCACGGAGTCTGGCGATGTGCGCCGGGTTGCAGCATCCGCAGAAGTCCTCCACACCCATGCCCGGACGCTGCGGCCAGACGGCAATCCGCTCGCCGTTGAAGTTGTATTCCTCAAGCCGGTGCAGCCCCGGATTGACAATCCAAAGCGTACCGCCCTGACCGGGCGCTATATCGAAGTACGGACTCGGGATGACAAACCCCGGCCCGTCGGTCAACCCCGTTTTACCATCGATGACCGATGCCGGACTGCCATCCCGGCTGAACCGGTGCACCGTCCGGCCGTTGGCATCCGCCACAAAAACCCCGCCGTCGGCAACGGCCAGCGAGGTGATGATGGCATCCGGGCTCAACTCGCAAAACAAACCGG
Source organism: uncultured Victivallales bacterium (assembly GCA_964523995.1). GTDB lineage: Bacteria > Verrucomicrobiota > Kiritimatiellia > UBA8416 > UBA8416 > UBA8416. Next base: position 537 of record CAZGBW010000274.1, read on the forward strand.
CGGGATCCCCATTCGCCTCGAAGCGATGAACGGAATGCCCCAGTCCGACATATAGCCGTTCGTCTGTGTCCACTGCCAGGCAGGACACCTTTCCCTCGACACGGATCTGGCGGATGATCCCGCCCTGCGCGTCCATCACCACCACCGTCGTTCCACCGCCGGCATAGATCCGACCGGCGGCATCCATCGTGATAGCCGACAGCTCATCGAGACCCCCTGGCACCAACGGGCTAGTCTCGTGATACAGGATCAGGGCATCGTCGATCCGGGAGAGCTCCTCGAGCTGGTTATCATAGGCGATCATCTTCATTTCAGCCGAACGTCCAGCACCGTCATCCCGCTCCCGGCGCACGGGTGTCGCGCCCCGCCAGACCAGGGTGACCACAAAGCCCAGTACCCCGGCAATAATCATCATAATGGATGCATGCTTCATCGATTTCACCTCGCATCATCAGGTTCGTCCTGCGTCTCCTAGCGCAAATCCACACACACCATGCGGGTGTCGTCACGCAACACCAACCGACCGGCAGCCAATGCCATCGGGCCCCAGGCATCATGCCCGTCCAGAATCCGCGTCCGCCCCAGTTCACGGTATCCGTCGGCGGTCACCTCCAGCATATGCAGGATGCCGTCATCACTGAGCGCATAGAGCTTGCCGTCTGCCGCAACATACGGGCCAAGGCCAAATCGGCGCTCACGCCCGCTGGTCCATCGATAGCTTCGCACATCTTCCGGGTTGACGCAAACCAGTTGATTGCGCAAGGGTCCCGCATCATTGGGCAGCACCCCGAACAGGAGACCGCCAGCAAGGACCGGGGTCTGCTGCTCGGAGGCCAGCCCTTGATTCGCGCGGAACGTGTCCAGCGTCTCGACCTGGAAGGTGTCGCCCTGACGCGTCACGTTCAGCACCATGCTGCCGCCACCGTATCCGGCGGTCACGAGAATCCGGCCGTTCCCGAGATGCACCGGCGAGGGGGCGATGACCGACCGATCCCACTGCGGGGCAAACCAGAGTATTTCCCCCTTGTGTTCACCCTCGGCAGCCACCCCCGCCATGCCCCCGAGCCCGGCATAGATAAACTGGGATACGCCATCGATCACGGCCAGGGTGATCGAGGCATGCGACATGGCCAGGGCATGGTCGTTGGGTGTTCGCCATAAAACCTCACCCGTGGCGCACGACACCCCCATTATCAGCACGGTGTTTCCCGCCGGTGCCAGGATGGCGACACCGTCCACAATCAGCGGGCACTGGCCCGCATACCACATGGGAATGGTCGTCCCGTATTCGACCACCAGATCAATACCCCACAGCAGATCCCCACTCTCGGCATTCACGCACATCACATGGCAGCGCGGACCGATGGTCACGACATGGTGATCGGTCACGGCCGGCACCGTGCGGGACATCCCGTGGTTTCGGGCGACCTCAACCTGATAACCGCGCTGCCAGATCTCACGGCCATCATCAAGCGAGAGGCATCGCAGGACATCGCGCCGCCGCGTCTCGTCGTAATCCAGCACATAGACGCGTCCCCGGTGGATCGCCGCGCCAGCATGCCCTTCGCCCAGCTCGATCTGCCATTGCACGCGGGGCTGGCCCTCGTCCCATCGGTCAGCCAGTGCGACGGTGTCCTCATTGGTCTGAAGAAACGCCGAGCCGCGGAAGCCCGGCCACGACCCGGGATCCGCGGATGGCAATCCGTCGCTTGCACGGAAGTCCGACCCGATCCGCACCGTATCCACGACGGTCCCAGGTGCTGGCTCGCCATCCAACCCGGGCACATGCATGACCAGGTCCGGAACCGGATCATGGAAAAGCCACATCTTGAGCACAACCGTGCCAAGCAGCGCAACCAGACCGGGAATCAGCCAGCCGATATACGATGCCCGCCGCATCAGAAGGTCCGTGCAAGCGAAATGCCGAGCGTGCGCGGGGTACCGCTCTCGCCGATGTAGGACGGATTGCCCTGCGCATCCCGCCCGTAGGGAATCGCCAGTGGCACGGTCTCGCGGTCGAACAGGTTGTGTACCCAGCATTCCGCCAGCCACGGCCCCGTGGCCATTCCGAGCCGGAGATTGCCCAGCGCATAGCTGCCCTGCGATTCCCTGTTGGACGCATCGTAATCGTAGCGGCCCGTGCCGGTGACGTCGGCCCGCAGGAACCCGTGAAGGCGGTGCCCCAGCGAATACCGGCAAGCGACCCCAGCTTGCCAGGTGAAGCGCGGCGCAAACGGAAGACGGTGGCCGCCGACGTCGTCATCCGCCGACTGGCTGCCGCTGCGGTAGCGGGTGTCCAGAACCCCGGCGCCGGCGAATATCTCAAGAGGCTTGGAGAGGCTGGCGCGCAGTTCGATTTCCGCGCCCTGGCTCCAGGCCTCGCCGCCGTTTGCCACATAATAGTCGGAGGGACTTCCTCCCGGAACATGCGTGTTGACCTGGATATCGTCCCAGTCTGTGTGGAACAACGTGGCATTGGCGGCCAGGCGCTTATCCATCCAGGTGGTTTTGATCCCCGCCTCAAGGTTCACGCTGATCTCCTCGTCATAGGAAGACCGGCCCGGTGGCGCCATGGCGTTGAAACCGCCTGCGCGGTACCCTTTCGCCACATCGGTATAAACCAGGATGGGCGGCGTCACGCGATAGCCCAGCGATGCACTCGGGCTGACCTGGTTGAAATCACGGGACAGATCCGACGCGGGCATCGGCGTCCCGGGCGGGATCCGGCTGCCCGTCTCCGCGGTGCGATGCTGGTAATCGTGGCGAAGGCCAAGCCCCAGTTCCCAGCGTTCGTCCAAGGTGAAGGCGGTGTGCCCGAAGAGACTGGCCCCGGTATCCTCCCGGCTGGCATCGCTCTGCATCCGGAACGGTGACGGCCACAGGCCGAACGGCACCCCCCCTGGGCGATAGTCGGTCACATCCTTTCGTGACGATTCTCCGTGAAAGGCGAACACCCCTGCCAGCCAGTGCAGCGTCAACCGATCCCCCATGGCGACGGGATCATCTGCAGGGGCCGAGAGTCTCCACTCCTGGATCCAGGCATGCGCCTCCTCGCTGGCGTCCTTGCGAACCAGATCCGCTGGCGTGTAATCAAGATCGGTGCGGTCACGCGTCTCCCACCACTGCCACGCCGTGATCGAGACAAAATCGGCATGGACCCCATGCCGCCGCGCCGTGAGCACCGGCTGGGCCAGGTCGCGGTGATTGTAGCCCTCGAAATCATGGCTGGCGCGGTGCGGGGTAGCCCGGATGCTGTCGAGATCATAAAGGGCATATCCCCCGTCACGGTCGCGCTGCGCCGTGAGACTCAGTCGGAAATCCCAGTCCCCCTTCTCCGGTAAATAGAACTGCACACGACCGGCCCATGCCTCGCGACTGTCCAGGTCATGCCCCGTCACCGTGTTCCTGGTGTAGCCCTCACGGGCCGCGTAACCACCGCCCAGGCTGAAAAGGACATTGTCGCCACCAAGCGGTCCCCCCGCCGAGAGACGGCCCTCATGGAAACCGTGATTGCCAGCCGAGAGCATGACGCTTCCATCCGGGGTCCGCGACGGCAGCCGGGGAACAATGTTGATCACGCCGCCCAGCGAATCGCTACCGTAGAGAGCCCCCTGCGGGCCGCGCAGGAATTCAATCCGTTCCATGCCGAGCAATTCCTGATTCGCCGTGACATTCCAAAGCTGCGGAACGCCGTCGATATACGTGGTCACCCCTGGCGCGTTCTGGCCGGA
>CAZGBW010000275.1:0-4267 GCA_964523995.1 uncultured Victivallales bacterium
TCAGCTCGTTGACCAGCGCGATGTTGATGCAACGGAAAATATTCTCCATGAGCTTCGTGGCTTCCGCCGTGCGGCAGTTCGACACGGGCACCGTCTTGCAGATGACCGCACCGTAAAGCGCGCTGGCAACCTCGAGCGCGTCGGCCCCGAATCCGCCGACGACCTTCGGGATCGTGGAGGTGGAAAAGTCGGTGTTGTTCGGATCCTCGCGCTCCGGCGAGAATGCCACAAACAGATCCTGCCCGGCCTTCAGTCCGCTACCGGCTTCCAGGATGGGGATCATGATGTCCTCGGTCGTGCCGGGATACGTCGTGGATTCCAGCACGACAAGCTGCCCCTTGCGCAGGTACGGGGCAATGCTCCGGGCCGTGTTCTCGATATAACTCAGATCCGGATCCCGATGCTCGGTAAGCGGGGTCGGGACACAGATCAGAAGCGCATCGCAGTCGCGGGCCCGCGCGAAATCGGTGGCGACAAACGCCTTCGGATTGGACGTCAGCAAGGTCTGGATCCGGGTATCCTTGATGTGCCGGATATAGGATTTTCCGGACTGGATGGCAACGGTCTTCTTCTCATCAATGTCCAGACCGGCAACCGGGAAACCGGCTTTGGCGAATTCCATCAGCAGCGGAAGCCCGACATACCCCAGGCCGACGACACCCACGCGGACCTCACGACTTTCAATTCCGGAAAGAAAACGACTCTTCATTTCTCAACCCCTTCAGGACTGCGCATTACCCACCTCTTGCAGACGACTTCAACGGTGCCCGAAGTTGAACACCGGAGCCGTTCAAAGTCAAGCCGAATGGCACCCCGGATGTTGTCATCCGGAATAGCCTACCGTTCCAGCGTTGCCCGCCAATTCCGTCACTGCCCCCACTCCACGGCTGAAAGCTTCACATCCTGCTTACCCACGGTCACCAGAATCCGCGGGACCGCAGGTCCCTCGTCGCGCATCCAATACAATAGACGGAGGCGATCCCCGTCGCGGATCGCCTCGAAATAGCCAGAATACGGATCCCGGCTGGCATCGGACGGATCAAGGGTTAACACCAGCTCCGCGTCAGGCGGTGCGATTTGCAGGGACAAGATTCCATCCCTTTGGGTCGACAGGCCCGGCGCCGCAGGTGGGACAGGCACCGATATCGAATACCGCCGATTTGCCTTTAGAATGGAATCCGGTATCGGAACGAAATCCTCCGGCCCCCCGATCGCCATAACCGCAGCATCTACCGGATAGAAGACCGGCATATACATGGCCAACGACTGTCCTCGCCGGGTCAGAAGGGTGGATACGGGGACAAATCCAGACGGAAGACCCATATGCCAATCCCGTACAAGAAGATCATGGCGCTTGACCTCCTGGAAGGAATTGGCATTGATGGCATACACACCCCGCGGTGCCAATAGCCTGTAGAGGATTGAGCCTGCATTCAAATGGGTGGCCCGCTGGCCAAACGGTGTGTCGAACAAGAGATTCCGGATGTCGCCCTCGGGCCTTATCGCCATATGGCGTGATGCGGACGGCAAGACAAAGGACGGGGGCAGCAGGAACCGATGAAAGGGCTTCTGCATCAGCGCCCATTCCCTCTGCCCTCCGTTCGTGGCCAGCCCCGCCCAAACAACACCCAGGCATAGCGCGTACCGGAGCGTTTTTCCCGAGTTGCCGAGGCGGGTGTCAAATGGGGCGGCGACCATTGACATGCAGATCAGGCATAGCGGCACAAAGGCATTCCGCAAGTCATAGGAACTCGTATAGAACCAAAGAACCATCATGAGCAATCCCAGCAGGGAGAGGTAGAACAGACGGCGCTGGCACAGCGCCCACATGACAAGCACGATGGACCCGAAAATCACCCAGGGCCCCAAGGGGGCGGGTACTTGATAGCCAACCATCAGACGGTCCACCCATGACCGGAAATGCTCCTGGCCTGGAGTAAAAGCGGTGGTATGCGCAATCACCACGGTAAAGGCATGCAAGAACGGGCTTCTTTCCGCCAGTTCAAAATGCCGCGAATACCAGAGCTGATGCCCGTTGAAGGGTACGATATACAGACCGGTTAGCGCTGCGGTTAGAAAGGGTACCCACTTCTGCCTGCGTTTCCACAGGACTACCGACATATAGACAACGACACAAAACGTCCAGAGGATGCCGTTGCCTTTTATGAAAGCCATGGAGAAACAGCTCAGGGACAGGACCCAACCCTCGGCAGATCTACCGGACGTTGCCCCCCACGTTCCACGGCAGAAAGCCATGGCCAACGCGAACGAGGCAACCACCATTGCAACCATCGGGATGTCGGCATAACCACTGACCAAGGATTGAAACACCTCCGGATTCCAGACAAACACGAAAAACACCAGCAACCCCGGAATCCGCAACTGCCGACCGATGCACCAGAGCGATAGCATCAGAACGGCCACGTGGATCACAACAAAGCCGTGCAGTAGCAAATGCTCAACCGGTAACACGTCCCCTCCGGTTCCCGATATCTTGTAGAAGATGCTGTGCAGCGCCGGTAAGAATTGCGGGTACCCCCCCATGACATATTGACCCAACCCCTGACGCATTGACATATCAACGGCCCACTTGTCCCAAGAGACCATCGCATCCCACGCCATGAAGGGAGCCCCCACCCCCGATTCAAACAATCCCTGGAATAAGAGCAAGCCGACGGTAATTCCAAGGACATCCAATGGATGAAGTGCCCTGCACCGGACATACAGGTCCCGGAATCGCTTCACCAACGATGTTCGGTAGATCCCGTAGATCCCGCCGATCGCCATGAGGAGCAATCCGACCACAAGCACCGCTCTAGAATACAGTCCCCAGAAGTACAAATGCCATGTAAACAGGACACTGAAACCCATGCTCATGGTCACGACCAGCAGGAGACGCAGAGAGAGACTACCGCAGTCAATGCGCAACACCCGACTGAAAAACAAGCCGGGCCCAAGAATCAGAATGATCGCAATCAGGCAAAAGCGGACCACCGGCCAAGCCCCATCGGGACAAGACAGACTCAATGTTCCTAGAACGGAGAACATCCGATAAACCCATAGCGAAAAAAACAGCATCAGCGAAAACGCAGCGATCCGCGATCCGGCAGACGGGATTCTCGACCAGGGAAACCATGACGATGCTTTCATCGACTGAAATTTGCATAATCGATGGAAGCGTGTCAACCGATTCTGCCAATGGGGGCCGGACTCCGCCCGTCCCGATTCCGATAAGGGTCTTCCAGCGGAATCGTCAACCCCATCTAACCCTATGATCCCTCCAGGAAACAGCGACTGGCGTTCGCGAACGTCTGTTCCGCAACCCCGGTCACGTCCGAGCCGATCGCGGCAGCCAGGAACACAGCAGTACTCGCCAGTTGCTCGCGATAGGCGGCCTCGCCCGTACCATCGCAAAGATTCCGATCACTCTCAAGCAGCAACCGGTCCGGCGGGACCGCCCGAACCCGCGATGCGGTTTTCCCCTGCCCCCTCCCATCGCCTCCGCCCTTGAATGAGAAATACGCGCCCCGGCGCGCCAGCGGTGCGACCAGTTCCACGCTGCCCCCGTAGGCGTGAAGCACAAACCCGCGCGGCAGAGGCCCGGCTTCGTCGAGGATGTCCAGGAGAGGACCCCACGCTTGCACACAGTGAATGACCGCCACACGGCGCAACACGGACGCCAGGCGCAGTTGCGCCAGGAATGCAACCCGCTGAAGCCTCGCCGGACAATCGCGAACGGCAAAATCCAGGCCGATTTCCCCCACGGCGGCCATCTTGTCCGCCATCAGCCGTTGCTTCAGATCCTCAAGCCAGAGGTCCGGATCCGCCGCGGTCCGCACATGCCAGGGGTGCATCCCGTATGCCACCGACAGCCCCGGTATGTATGACGCCGCCTGGCTCACGGCATCCCAGTCTGCCGGACCTGTACCCGCGCAAACCAGACGGATACCATCCGCCCCCCGGAATAACGGCACGGCATCCGCCGCGCCCCAATGGCAATGAGCATCAAATAACTCCACGACGCCCCCCCTCTCCCGCCCAGTCGCGCGGATGCATTCCCTTCTTGACCTGCTATCTCTAAATGGTTACAGTTCGTATTGTATGGATATACTTAAGTAGTCGCGTAGGTCCGGCAAGTCAGGATGTTAAGTTTTTATGACCAAAGATACACGCTTAAACACAAAATATCGAGTGATGCTGGTGGATGATCATCCGATTGTGCGGCACGGTTTGTCCATGCTGATCAACGAGGAGCAGGACATGACCG
>CAZGBW010000276.1:0-1379 GCA_964523995.1 uncultured Victivallales bacterium
CGGTGTGCAGCACCCCGGTCCGGGCGGCACTGCGCCCGTCACGGGCCGTGATCTCAAACGTACCGGCGTTTTCCAGGCTCACCCGACCATACCTTCTTCTAACGCAGTTCCCTTCCGGGCGGCACTGACCACCATCATCACGCCAAGCGCTTCGTCCAGCGTGATCGGAAACGGTATACCCTCCCGGATGGAAGCGTGCAATGGATCCCAGATGAACGGCATCGTGGACCCGGATTTGGAGGCCACCGGAAGGGTCTGCCCCCTCCACTTGAAGGTGTCCGGCGATCCGAATCCCGGTCTCGGGAAGCCGGACTTCGCCCGGCTGGCGATATCCACCAGATCCCCGTTCGGATCCGCAATCAGGTCCTCGATGCACCCGTACAACGGGCAACCGCACTTATCCGCAAAACGCTTGCGGTGGACGGTATCCGTGTCACATCCGGCGCGCGCGAGTCCGACAATACCCACTCGAATCGTCGACATGCTGCCATTCTCCTTCCCCGCGCAGGATGCCAAATACAGGATAGCGGAGTCAAGAACACCCTCACCCGACCCTGACGCGAACGCGTCTCCGGCGTCTCCGGCGTCAGGACAAGGTAATATGGGCTGGATAATTGACACCATCCCGTATATGGTGGCCGCGAGACTCAGGGTCCACATCAACGAAGGAACGTCACTATGCAGCCAGAAGCATTCGCATGGCTCGGGGCTGGACTGGCCATTGGCCTGGCCGCGCTTGGCACCGGCATCGGCATCGGCATGCTCGCCGCCAAAAGCGTGGAGGCCGCCGCCCGGCAGCCCGAAGCCGTCCCGCAGATCCAGAAGATCATGATCCTCGGCATCGCCTTTATCGAGGCCCTCTGCCTCTACGCGCTGCTGATCGCCTTCACGCTTTCCAGCAAGACGCCCACCCCGCATGAACCCGAGGCGATCCCCGCCAGCGCGACCGCTGACGCCTATCCGTAACACCGACCGCTGTCCCCCGGCACCCCTATAGAGAGGCTTTAACCATGGGCACTTTTGATCCTGGTCTTTTCCTCTGGTCTCTCGCCACCTTCGCCGGGCTCATGCTGCTGCTCGCGCGCTTCGCCTTCCGGCCCCTGCGCGAGATGCTGCAGAAACGCGAGGACACGATCCGCGAGGCCATCGAGGCCGCCAGCAGGGCCCGCGCGGAGGCACAGGGGATTCTCGAGGCCCGGCAGGCCGAGATCGCCGATGCGCGCGACCAGGCGCGGGCAACGATCGAGGAGGGGCATCGCCTCGTCGCCGATCTTCGGCGCGAGGCGGCCACCAAAGGCCACGAGCAGACCCGACAGCTTCTCCAGGAGGCCCGCGAGGAGATCGAGCGCGAGACCCGCAGGAGCCTCGACGAGCTCAAG
>CAZGBW010000276.1:1479-4217 GCA_964523995.1 uncultured Victivallales bacterium
GGAGGCCCGCGAGGAGATCGAGCGCGAGACCCGCAGGAGCCTCGACGAGCTCAAGAGCACGGTCGCGTCGCTCTCCATCCGCATCGCCCGCCAGATGATCCGCGAGAACCTCGATGAAAAACGCCACGAGGAACTCGCCGACCAGTTTATTGAACGCCTGAAGAAGACACGAGATGACAGCCGCAAACGACAAGCCTGAGCAATACGCGCTGGCCCTGCTGGCCCTCGCCAGGGCCAACAACGCCGTCGAGGACGTCAGGAAGGATCTCTCCCACCTGGTCGGGTTCGTCCGCGCCAACGCCGCGGTCCGGCAGTTTCTCGACGCCGGCGACGTGACCACCCCCGGCAAGCAGCACGCCCTGGCCGGCCTGCTCGGCGGGCGCATCCACCCCCTGCTCGTGCAGTTTGCCCTGCTGCTGGCCGCCACCGGCGATATCGGACTGCTGGGCGAGATCGCCACCGCCTGCACCGCCGCTGGCGCGGACCAGCAAACCACGACTGGCGAGATCCAGAGCGCGGTACCGCTTTCCGCGGACCGGATCCGCGCGATCGAGGAGGAGATCGCCATCCGGCTCGGGCACCCCGTCCATCTGGAACCGCGCGTCATGAACAACATCCTCGGCGGCATCCGGGTCAAGGTTGGCGATGTCGTCATCGACGGGACCCTCGACACGCAGCTCGAGGACGCCCGGCTCCTCCTCAACGCCGCCGTTTATCCGCAGGACGCCCCGGTGGCCCCGCCATCCCGGAACTTGTAGCCCATCCCGTAGACCGTCTGGATCGGATCGGACGAGGGATCCAGGGCGCTGATCTTCTGCCGCAGGCGCTTGACCTGGGCGTCGATGGTCCGGTCGCTGACCGCGGTCTGCCCATCGTAGATCGCGTTGATCAGCACATCGCGGGTGTAGATGCGCGCCGGATGCCGCATCAGGCAGGCCAGGAGACAAAGCTCCTGGTAGGAGAGATTCAGCGACCTGCCGTTGAGCTCCGCGCGCAATTCCTCCATGCACACCTCGAGACCCCCCGCGCGCAGGATCCCCGGGCGCGCCTCCTCCGGACGGCGGACGCGGCGCAGCACCGCCCGCACGCGGGCCGCCAGTTCGCGAGGGCTGAAGGGCTTGGTGACATAATCGTCCGCGCCCATCTCGAGCCCGGCAATCCGGTCGGATTCCTCGCTGCGGGAGGTGGCGATAATCACCGGGACCTGCGGTGCCAAACGCCGGAAGCGGTGGAAGAGGTCAAGACCGCTCATCCCGGGCAAGCCCAGATCCAGCAGCACCAGATCCGGACGGAACGTGTCGAACCGCCGGATCGCATCCTCCCCGTCGCTGGCCGTCTGTGTCTCATAGCCGTCCTGCTGCAGGACAAAGGACAGGACCTCGGCAATACCGCCGTCATCCTCGATGATCAGAATCCGCATACCCAGCCTCCCGGAACCACGACGGGCCGCCATATTCGTCTTGCACCCCTGTTTCCCGTCTGCTACAAACTGTGCACGCGCAAGGTGATCCTGCAAGCAAAAAGCGTTTCCATATCGTCGTCCCTGCCCCGGGATCGCGCGTGCCGGCGGCCGGGCTCCTATCGGTTCTCCACCCTGTATATTCCGGTTCCATCATGGCAGCAACCTCGAGACAAGGCGGCATCGCGCAGGTCCTGCGCATTGCCTTCCCCCTGATCATGGCCTCCTCCGGCCACGCCTTCCGGCTTTTCACCGACCGGGTCATGCTGGCCCGTTATTCGCAGCCGGCGATTGCCGCCACCATGCCCGCCGGCCTGACCTGCTTCTGCCTGATGTGCTTCTTCATCGGCACCGCCGGCTATGCCGGGACCTTTGTCGCGCAGTACGACGGCGCAGGCCGCCGCGAGCGCACGGGACTGGCCGTCTGGCAAGGTCTCTACATCGCCCTTGCAGGCGGCTTGTTCGTCGGGCTCTGCGCGCCAGCCGCCCGCATCATCTTCCAGTGGATGGGGCACGGTCCGGAGGTCATCGAGCAGCAGATCATCTATTTCCAGGTCCTGGCGCGCCTGAGTTTCGCCTCCATCCTGCTGGCGGCCATCAACGGATTCTGGAGCGGACGCGGCAAGACCTATGTCGTCATGGGCATCGAACTGCTGTGCTCCGCCGCCAATGTCGTCCTGAACTACGCGCTCATTTACGGGCACTGGGGATTCCCGGAACTCGGCATCCTCGGGGCCGGTCTCGCCACCGGGCTCAGCACCATGCTGGGGCTGGCGGTGGCCCTCGTCCTCTTCTTCGCCCCCGGCGCCCGCGCCGCGTTCGGCACGTTGCCCCGGCGGACGTTCGATCCGGCGCTCTTCCGCCGCCTGTTCCGGTACGGCAGTCCCAACGGTATCCAGTTCGCGCTGGACCTGATCGCCTTCAACCTGTTCGTGGTCTTCCTGGGCCGGATCGGCGCGGTCGAGCTGGAAGCCGCCAACCTGGCCTTTGCCGTCAACGCGCTGGCCTTCATGCCCCTGATCGGCCTGGGAATGACCGTATCCATCCTCGTCGGCCAGGGCATCGGAGGGCAGCGCGTCGAACTGGCCCGCCACGCGGTCCGCAGCGCCCTCCTCCTCTCCTTCGCCTACAACGCCGCGATCGGCATCTGCATGCTCGCGATACCGGAGCTGATCCTGTCGATCTTCGTGCGCACCGGCGATCCCAGCCAGATCCCCGCCTTTGCCGCCGCCATCGTCTACATGCGCTACATCACCATCTACCTGGTCTTTGACGGGAT
>CAZGBW010000277.1:0-4208 GCA_964523995.1 uncultured Victivallales bacterium
ATGTGGAGACGCCGGTATCGGTGCTGCAGCGGTTTGCCGGCAATACAAACGCGTTCTTGTTCGAGAGCCTGGAAGGTGGCGAGACCTGGGGCCGCTATTCGTTTGTCGGTATTGACCCTGAACTGCTGCTGGATGTGGATCACCGCCAGGGGGCCACCGGCGGACTGGAGGCCCTTCGCGATGTATACCGGGGCCTTCGCGTGGCGGAGATTCCCGGCCTGCCCCGGTTTTTCGGCGGCGCGGTCGGTGTTCTCGGCTACGAGGCGGCTGGCGAGTTCGAGCGGCTGCCGGTTCCGAAGCCCGGTGACAGGAGGGTTGCCGCGCGCAGCCGTTTCCTGAAGGTGGACAAGCTGATTGTCTTCGACAATGTCCGCCACACCATCAAGGTGGTCTTCTGCACGAGGCCTACCGGCGGCGCGGCCGGTGCGGAGCAGCTCTATGAACAGACCTGCCGGCAGATTGAAGCGGTGATTGCCGCGCTACCCGAGCATGTCGCCGAACCGGTGCGGTCCTATCCGCCGGCACCGTTCGAGTCGAACATGACGCCGGATGCCTACATGGACATGGTTCGGCGGGCGCGCGAGTACATTATCGAAGGCGACATCATCCAGGCGGTGCTGAGCCAGCGCTTCAGCGCGCAGACGGACGTGCCGCCGCTGCAGCTTTACCGCGCGCTGCGCCTGACCAATCCCTCGCCGTACACGTTCTTCCTCAAACTGGGGAGCCAGACGCTGGTTGGGTCCTCGCCGGAGGTGATGGTGCGGCTGACGGGCAGCCGGGTGGAGGTCCGTCCGATCGCGGGTACCCGGCGGCGCGGGGCGACCGAGCAGGAGGACCGGGCCCTGGCCGACGAGCTGCTGTCGGACGAGAAGGAGAAGGCCGAGCATGTGATGCTGGTGGATCTGGGGCGCAATGATATCGGGCGGGTGGCGGAACCGGGAAGCGTGCAGGTGACGGATTTCATGGTGATCGAGCGCTACAGCCATGTGATGCACATGGTCTCGCATGTCGAGGGCATCCTGCGGCGGGAGTTCGATGCCTATGATGTGCTGAAGGCGACGTTTCCGGCGGGAACGCTATCCGGCGCGCCGAAGATCCGCGCGATGCAGATTATCCACGAGCTGGAACCTTCGCCGCGCGGGGCGTACGGCGGTGCGGTCGGCTACCTCAGCTACACCGGCGGGATGGATTTCGCGATCACGATCCGGACGTTGGAAATCGAGGACGGAGAGGTGTCTGTGCAGGCGGGGGCCGGGATTGTCTACGACTCCGACCCGGAGCGCGAGCACGAGGAGACCTGCCAGAAATCGCGGGGAATGCGCAAGGCCCTGGCCCTCGCGCTGGACGGGTTGGAGCTTTAACCATGATCATGCTGATAGACAATTACGATTCGTTCACCTACAACCTGGTCCAGGTCATGGCGGGGCAGGGGGCGGATATCCGGGTATTCCGGAACGACGAGATCACCCTCGCGGGGGTGGCGGCGGCAAAACCGCAGGGGCTGGTCATCTCGCCGGGACCGTGTTCGCCGGGCGAAGCGGGTATCTCGGTGGCGCTGATCCAGGCGATGAGCGGGCGGCTGCCGATTCTCGGGGTTTGCCTGGGGCACCAGTGCATCGGTGCCGCGTTCGGGGGTACGGTCGGCCACGCCAAGGGCATCATGCATGGCAAGACGTCGCTGGTGCGGCACGAGGGGGGACCCCTGTTTGACGGCATGAAGAATCCGTTTCCGGCGGGGCGTTACCATTCGCTGGCGATCTTGCCGGAAAGCGTGCCCGCGGTACTGGTGCCGGATGCCTGGACCGAGGATGGCGAGATCATGGGGGTGCATCACCGCGAGCATCCGACCTACGGAGTCCAGTTCCACCCGGAGTCGGTGCTGACGCCATCGGGGAAACGGTTGCTGCGTAACTTCAGCATGATTGTCGAGACCTGGAAACCGGCGGAAACCAGCCATCGTCCCCAGGTTTGAACAGAACCCGCCCATGGGATGGAGCGCACGATGAATGCACGGGAACGATTTCACGCGATCGTGAATTTCCAGCCGTTCGACCGGCTTCCGCTCCTGGAGTGGGCCGGATGGTGGAATAAGACGATTGACCGGTGGCACGGCGAGGGGTTGCCTGCGGAATTGACCGACCGCTATGCGATCTGCAGGCACTTCGGGCTGGATGTCTACAAGCAGGACTGGTTCGCCGTGTGCGCTCCAGGCTGTCCGCAACCCGCATCCCATGGTGCCGGCATCATGGAAACCGAGGCGGACTATGACCGCATCCGGCCCTATCTGTATCCCGCGAATCCTGTCAACGCGGACTGCTGGCAGGCCTGGGCCGGGGAGCAGCAGCAGGGCCGCGTCGTTCTCTGGTTCACGGTTGACGGCTTCTTCTGGTTCGCGAGGCGTTTGCTCGGGATTGAACGGCACCTCTACGCGTTCTACGATCAGCCTGAATTGCTGCACCGGATCAACGCCGACCTTGCGGACTGGATCCTGCTCGTGATCGAGCAGGTCTGTGCAATCTGCACGCCGGATTTCATGACCTTCGGGGAGGACATGAGCTACAACAACGGCCCCATGCTGTCCAGGGATCTCTTCGACGGGTTCATGCGTCCGTACTACGAGCGGGTTATCCCGGCATTGCGGAAGCACCGGATCATGCCGATCATTGACTCGGACGGCGACGTCGCCATTCCGGCCCATTGGTTCGCGGAGGCCGGTCTCGATGGCATCCTGCCCCTCGAGCGGCAGGCCGGTGTTGATATCGCGTCGTTGCGGGCAACCCACCCGTCCATGCGGTTTATCGGTCATTTCGACAAGATGACCATGGACAAGGGGGCGCCGCGTATGCGGACGGAGTTCGAGCGGCTTCTCCCGACTGCCGCCAGGGGGGGCTTTCTCATCAGTTGCGATCACCAGACGCCACCGGGGGTCTCCTACGGGAACTACCAGTCATATCTGGGCCTTTTCAGGGAGTATGCGGAGAAGGCGGGAGCGATGTCGCAGGAATTGGCCAGGAACCGATAAACCACGGCGGTGGGCGGTAAACGCGAAGAGGGAGCGTGAAGGATGAAGCAGTATCTGCAGAAAGTGACCGGAGGCGAGAATCTCACCCAGGCCGAGACGGCGGCGGCATTCGATCTGATCATGACGGGGGAGGCGACGCCCGCGCAGATCGCGGGTCTGATCACCGCCCTGCGCATGAAGGGGGAGACGGTGGATGAGATCGCGGGCGGGGCGGCGTCCATGCGCCGGCATGCGGTGTTCATTGATTGCGGGGGGCTTCCGGTGGTGGACACCTGCGGCACGGGCGGGGACGGGCGCAACACGTTCAATGTCTCGACCACCGCCGCCTTCGTGGTGGCGGGGGCCGGTGTGCCGGTGGCCAAGCACGGCAACCGCGCGGTCACGAGCGCCTGCGGTTCGGCGGATGTGCTGATGGCCCTGGGCGTCAACCTGGAGATCGAGCCGCATCAGGTCGAGGAGTGCGTGCGCGAGGCGGGGATCGGCTTCCTGTATGCGCCGAAGCTGCACCCGGCGATGAAGTACGCCATGGGGCCGCGGCGCGAGCTCGGGATCCGCACGATCTTCAACATGCTCGGGCCGCTGACCAATCCGGCCGGGGCCAGAGGGCAGATCATCGGTGTCTTTTCCCCGTCCCTGACGGAGCCGTTCGCGCAGGTGCTGCGTCTTCTCGGCAGCCGTCGCGCCTTTATCGTCCACGGCCAGGACGGGATGGATGAGATCACGGTGACGACGACGACCCGGATCAGCGAACTGAACGACGGCACGGTGAAGACCTATGAGTTCGACCCGCTGCGGTTCATTGACGAGTACGCGGATCCGGCACTGCTGCAGGGCGGCACCCCGGAGGTAAACGCGGCGATCACGCGGTCCGTGCTTGCCGGGCAGAGGGGCCCTGCACGGGACATCGTCTGCCTGAACGCGGCGGCGGCGATCGTGGCGGGCGGCAAGGCTGGCTCCATGGCCGGGGGATGGGAGGAGGCGCAGCGCTCGATAGACAGTGGCAGCGCCATGAAAGCCCTCGAACGGCTGGTCGCCTGTTCCAACGGATAATGGCAGACGGAGTATGAGCGGGGGAGGGCAACGCCACCGACCGCCAGGGCGACCGACTCACCGACAAGCTTTACAACCTCGCCGAAGCCGGAATCGCCATCGTGGAAGGCGTGGCGGATGTCGCGGGTGCGGGGAC